>NZ_WASP01000001.1 GCF_009712225.1 Desulfovibrio sp.
CGGTGGTCTTGGCCTGATTGTTTTCTGCAATGTTCAGTACGTCGTCGCCAGCGATAACGCCGATGGTGATGGCCGCTGTGGGCGCCGTGGTGTCAAAGCTGACATCGCGGGTGGCCGTTGCGGAGCCGGGGTTGCCGGCTGCGTCATAGGTCACGACCTTGGCGTCAATGCTTTGGTCGGCGCGCAGATCAGCGGTGTTTACCTGGGTACTATAGCTGAGCGTGCCGCCGGTGTTCACGACCGAGGTGGTGTAGGTGTGGCCGTTGACCGTCAGGGTGACGGTGTCGCCAGCCTTGACGTCGCCGCCTACGGTGCCGCCCACGGTGGTCTTGGTCTGGGCGTTTTCAGCAATGTTGAGCACGTCGTCGCCAGCGATCACACCAATGGTGATGGCCGCAGTGGGCGCCGTGGTGTCAAAATTGACCGTGCGGGTGGCCGTATCGGAACCGGGGTTGCCAGCGTCGTCATAGGTCACGACCTTGGCGTCAATGCTGTGGTCGGCGCGCAGGTCGGCAGTGTCCACCTGGGTGCTGTAGCCGAGCTTGTTGCCGCTAATATTGACAACCGAGGTGGTGTAGGTGTGGCCGTTGACTGTCAGGGTGACGGTGTCGCCCAGCTTGACGTCCTCACCCACGGTGCCGCCCACGGTGGTCTTGGCCTGGGCATTTTCCACAATATTCAGCACGTCGTCACCGGCGATGACGCCGATGGTGATTTCCGCATGGGGCGCGTGGGTGTCAAAGCTCACCGTGCGGCTGGCTGTGGCAAACCCAAGGTTGCCCGCTGCGTCACGAGTTATGACTATGGCGTCAACTTCGTGATCTGCGCGCAGATCGAACGTGTTCACCTCTACCTGATACCCGAGCGTACCATTGGTGCTTACGGCCGTGGTGGTATATTCGTGCCCATTGACCAGCAGGGTAATGGTGTCACCTTCTTTGACATCGCCGCCAACCGTGCCGCCTACCAGGGTTTTGGCCTGATTGTTTTCTGCAATGTTCAGCACGTCGTCACCGGCAATGACGCCGATGGTGATGGCCGCCGCGGGAGGTGTAAGGTCAAAGCTGACCGTACGGCTGGCGGTGGCTTCTGCGGGGTTGCCGGCAGCGTCATAGGTCACGACCTTGGCATCGATGCTGTGGTCGAAGCGCAGGTCGGAGGTTCTTACATAGGTTTCATAACCCAGTACACCGTTGTTGCTGACAACCGTGGTGTTGTAGGTGTGCCCGTTAACGGTAAGGGTAACGGTGTCACCAGCCTTGACGTCGCCGCTCACCGTGCCGCCGACCAAGGTTTTCAAATGCATGTTTTCAACGATGTTGAGTACATCATCGCCCGCGATAACGCCGACAGTGATGCCCGCAGTGGGGGGCGTAGTGTCGACATCAATGGTCCGGCTGGCGCTAGCCTCGGCAGGGTTGCCGGCAGCGTCATAGGTCACGACCTTGGCATCAATGCTGTGGTCGGCCGAAAGATCAGATGTTGCCACCTGAGTCTGGTAGCCGAGCACGCCGTTGGTGCTCACCACGGTCGCGGTGTATTCGTGCCCGTTGACGGTGAGGGTGACGGTGTCGCCAGCCTTGACGTCGCCGCTCACCGTGCCACCCACAAGGGTTGTTGGCTTGCCGCTCTCGGCAATGTTGAGCACGTCGTCGCCCGCGATAACGCCGATGGTAATGCCGGCGGTCGGGGGCGTAGTGTCAACATCAATGGTACGACTGGTGGTGGCTTCGGCAGGGTTGCCAGCGTCGTCATAGGTCACAACCTTGGCATCAATGCTGTGGTCGGCCGAAAGATCAGATGTTGCCACCTGAGTCTGGTAGCCGAGCACGCCGTTGGTGCTCACCACGGTCGCGGTGTATTCGTGCCCGTTGACGGTGAGGGTGACGGTGTCGCCAGCCTTGACGTCGCCGCTCACGGTGCCGCCCACGAGGGTTGTTTCCTTGCCGCTCTCAACAATGTTGAGCACATCGTCGCCAGCGATAACGCCGATGGTAATGCCCGCAGCGGGGGGGGTAACGTCCACGCCGATTCCGCGGGTGGCTGTGGCTACGCCGGGGTTGCCCGCTTCATCATAGGTTACAACCCTGGCGTCAATGGTGTGGTCGCTTATGAGGTCGGCGGAGCTGACACTGGCCTGGTAGCCCAGCACGCCGTTGCCAAGGTCAACCACCTTGGTGGTGTATTCGTGCCCGTTTACTGTCAGGGTGACGGTGTCGCCCACCTTTACATCGCCGCTCACCGTGCCGCTTATAGCGGTGTTGGGCTGCTCGCTTTCTGCCTTGTTCATCACGTCATCGCCAGCGATAACGTTAATGGTAATATTGGCAGCAGGGGCTTCCGTATCCTGGGTGAAGCTGTCATGGGCCTGCGCCGTGGCGGTGTTGCCAGCAGCGTCAGCCACGGTGATGGAAGTGGTCACTTCCTGCACCGTGGAGTTTTTGAACATCGCGCCGTCAACCTCAAGGGTGTAGCTGTAGGTGCCATCTGCATTGTGGGTCAGTGTGGCATTGCCAAGCGTAATGTTGCCAAGCTTCAGTTCAACCGTGTTGGGAATCGACGCAGTGTCGGTACTTACTGTCACAATGCCCGAAAGCGTCACGCTCTTTTCAGAGGCAGCTTCGGCGATGTTCAGAACCTTGTCGCCGTTGGCGGTGGTCAGGTTCAGGGTAATGGCTACCTGCGGGGGAGTGGTGTCAACCGGAGCGGCCGCGGCCAACGGTACCGTAGCCGTGGTAAACTGCGCGCCCTGACCAGCAGCACCGCCATCGAGCTGAAGATCAAGTCCGCCAAGAGAGTTCAGGCCGTCTACAAGCCCTGCATTGGTGTAGTCCTGGTATCCACCACCACGCGTGGGGCCAGCGGCCGGACCAGCCGCAGGGGCAAGGTCGGGACCAAAGGCGTTGAAGAAGTCCGCGCCAGCGATCAGCTGACCGTCAACCTCAAACGAGGGGATGGCTTCCTTGTTGTACTGGGTATAAAAATTTTGCAACTCAATGGACGAGCCATCATCAAACCGGAAGAACAGGCTGTCTGATCCCTGCGGTCTGTCTATGCTGACCTGGTCAGCTGCAAAGTCGAGAACCATGCGGGCATCTGGCGCGCTGGGAACAACAATGTTCTGTCCTGCTGCGGGGCGGGTGAGCTTGATGTCTGCCATGGGATTACCTTCTTTTGGGCGCATGATACAACGCCCGGTTATGCGCACATAACACCATGAATAACACGGCGGGTGCGCTTAACTGATGAGAGACGCCATAGTGCGTCGCAATAGCAGGGAGAAAAAGAAGGGTTGGCCTTCCCGAATAAAAAGGAGCCATCAACGGCAAAGTGCTGCCGGAAGTCCTTTTTACCGATGCACCCAAACCTGAGGCAGGCTCTGGCACATAAGTCAACAGACCTGTGGATGCCTAGGGTCGGCATCCGCCAGATGCCCAAGCAAACAGAAAAAGCTCGCTCAAGTGGCATTCTTATTCTGGCAAATGAACTCTGCTCCGGTTTGGTGTTGGTGTCAAGTTAATCGAATTTAAAATATCCCTGCTCGGAAAGACAGTTTTTGGGCGTTCGAGATTTGCTATAAACTTATGTAAATGCATAATGTTACATGTTGATGAAGATAGCGGGGAATTAGGGTTTATTATATTTTCCCGAGCCTCTTGTCGCTGGCCTCACGGTCGGCTTCAGAGGGTGTGGAGACAGCAAGTGGCATTGTTCTGCTGATGGGGTGGCCGTGATGTTTTAATGGTAGAGGCAGGCGCTATATGGTATGGGCAAGTATGTCTTGCATGGATAACAATCGGCTGAAAAATGCTGTTTGTACTTGTGCCGCCTGCAATAGCCCCCTTTGAGTGGCCAAATTTACTATATTGCTTCTGGCTCGGAGGCCTCCTATGGCTGAGTGCGTGGTAAACGTTACCGTAACTTCATTCAATAGGTGCCAGTCCACCATTAACTGCATCAACGCACTGAAAAAAACAGAATTCAACAGCTGGCATCTGACTGTTGTGGACAATAACAGTGTGGACGGGTCTGTCGATTGCCTCAAGGCTCTGCATACCGAGGGCGTTATTGATACGTTGTTGCTGTGCAGGCGCAATATGGGTGTGGCCGTGGCAGCAAACCTTGGTTGGGCGGCGGTGCCCGCCCAGAATTACGTAAAGCTCGACAACGATGTTGAAGTGCTGCGCGCTGACTGGCTCGAAACCCTGCTGCAAACAGTACAGTATGGCCCCGATATTGGCTGTGCGGGATATTATATTGACGATGCGTGGCTAGGTGTGCCGGAAGGAGCCGCCAGTTTTGCGGTTGAATACAGCGTGGGCTCGTGCATTCTTATTCCGCAGGCCACGCACGAACGCCTGGGATTCTGGAATGAAGACTACGGACTGTATGGCATTGAAGATTCTGATTTCAGCTCACGGCTCAAGGCCGCAGGGCTGAAAAATCTCTACGTGGCCAACAGCGAGCAGTACATACGGCACCAGCACGCATTGTACAGGGAAAACACGCTGCTTGACGACGAGATCCGCAAGACAAACGGCCTTTCTGCCGAATACCGGGGCATGTTTTATTTTCACAACGCCCTTTATTTTTCTGGCGTTCGTCCTTTGCGGGTAGAGCGCAAATTTATGGAGCGCCGCCTCGATAACGGCACCTACGATTTTTATCCCGACCCGGCCTACCTGCGGGCAGAAATGCGCTACGCCGCCGATCGCAAGGATTTTATCCAGCACTATATCGCCGCCGAGCAGGAATCCGAACAGAATAGAGAAGCCTGACCGCTGTCCGTGCACTACAGCACAATACATCAAAAGGCCGCTCTGTGAGAGCGGCCCTTTACATTTCAGGGGGCATCATGGGCCTGCGGCATCCTCACTCTGCCCCAGGCCCGTTGCTGAACGATTTTATCTCATCAGCGGGTTCGTTCGCGCGTTCTTCCTGCTGCTCGCCCTTTTTTAGGGGGGTCAGGCGAAAAAGCTGCCCTCGAGAACCGTTGGCGGTGTATCCCTGAAAAACTCCGCCTACCTTTTGCTGGTTGTTTTTCAGGTCGAGGGCCAGCCCGGTTTCCTGATTTATAAGGCAGTAAAACTCATCTTTGCGTATTACCTGCCACCGTTGGTTTTTTCCCCCATGCCAGGGGAATGTGATGATGGGTACACCGTTGTATTTTTCACTTCTGAATGAATCAAGAACCAGATGATAGCTCTGCTCGGTTACTTTATAATAATCGTTGCCCAGATGTTCAAAACTCCAGATATGTGACGGTGAATACTTTTTCAGGGCCACACGGGGTGGCCTCTCGCCGGTTGAAAAAAACACCGTGTGGGCGCTGTCTGCCATCTGCATCAGATATAATCCATTGGGAATCACCGCGGCCAGCGTCAGCTGGGGTAGCAAAAGGAAGGGCAGGGCCAGTCGCACGACTTTTTTGCTGAGGGCAGCGAGGCCCGGCGTCGCAAATCTGGTGGTCTTCATCACATTCCTCTTGGTGTGGGCCAGTTAACGCGCGCGTTGCGCGATGATGACGCATAGACTTCTGGTTTATATCAGCCGCAAAAGATTGCTGCAAACCACCAGATGTGCAGTAGTATTTGTGCCTTTGGCAGGCTTTGGCCGAGTGTGTCGCTGGGCATGGTTGGTTATGGAGATATTTGCTTGTATATTTATATTTTTTAAATTATCGAATTTTTAAGATCTAGCTTCAATTTTTTTATCTATATAATATATATTAATAAAAATTTATATCGCTAAAAAAATTGATAAAGAATAAATTATTTTTAAAAAACCATAAACAGATAATTATTTGTGACGACAAATATGAATATTGATTTCATGAAATTTAAAACAGCCTTTTCGTTCGTGGGAAATTTACAGCATGGAGGCAACGTATGGTGAAAATTACAACTATGCAGAAGATTTTCGGCCTGTGCTTGATGCTTTCACTTTTTACCGTGGCTGTCGGTTCGTTTGGAGTTGTCGAACTGGGCGGGATCTCTGACGACGTTGATGAACTATACACCATCCATATGAAAGGCCTCGATGTTGCCCGGGATGTCAACATATGTGTGCTGCGCATTGTGCGTGAAGAAAAAGACCTGATTATCAGCACGTCGGAAGAAGAAAACCAGGCGCAGCTGAAAGCTCTGCATGCGGAATATTCCGTTCTGGACAAGTATCTTCATGAATTGCCGGGGTATTTTGTTTCCAAAGAAGGGCAGTATCTGGTTTCGCAGCTTTTGTCGGTAATTAGCGACTGGCGCGATGTGCATAAAAAAATAGTGGAGCTTGGCAGCACTACCGACCCTGCCATGAATGCAAAAGCGCAGCAGGTTTCATCCACCGATGGGCGGCAAAAAGTGCGCAAGCTGGCAGAAACCATCCGGGCTGTGGCGGCGACAAAAATGGACTTTGCCCGTCGCGTCAGCGAGCAGAGCCGCAGTGATTATTTGCTCGCCAGAAATGTCACCGTGCTTGGCGTTGTGGTTTCCGTGTTGCTGGGAGTGTGCATGGGCGGTTGTCTTTCGCGCAACATGCTACGTCAGCTGGGCGACGAGCCTGCTTCGCTTGCGGCTCTGGCGTTACGCATTGCCGGGGGTGACCTGGAAGCGCAGTTTAACCCCGCCAGAAAAGAAACAGGCGTTTTTGGTGCCATGAAGCATATGGTAGAAACCCTCAAAGGCAAGATCGCCGAGGCAGATCAAAAGAGCCGGGAGGCTGCCGAAGAATCGGAAAAAGCCCAGTTGGCCACGGCCGAGGCGCACGAGGCCCGCAAGCAGGCCGAGCGCGCCAAAGCCGAGGGCATGTTGCAGGCAGCCGGAGAGCTTGAAGGTGTGGTGGAAATCGTCACCTCCGCCTCAGAAGAACTTTCTGCTCAGGTGGAGCAATCGAGCCGGGGGGCCGACGAGCAGTCTGCCCGCGTGCGCGAAACAGCCACTGCCATGGAGCAGATGAACGCCACCGTGCTGGAGGTTGCAAAAAATGCCCAACTGGCGGCAGATGTATCGGGCAAAGCCCATAAACAAGCCCTTGAAGGCGCGCAGATTGTAAGCGATGCGGTCAAGGGCATTGAGGATGTGCACACGCAGTCGTTGTCCATAAAAAGGGATATGGACGAGCTGGGCAAACAGGCTGAAGGCATCGGGGAGATTATGAACGTGATCGCCGACATTGCCGATCAGACCAACCTGCTTGCTCTCAACGCGGCCATAGAAGCCGCGCGCGCAGGTGACGCGGGACGCGGTTTTGCCGTTGTCGCAGATGAGGTGCGCAAGCTGGCAGAAAAAACCATGTCTGCGACGCACGAAGTGGGCAACGCCATCAAGGGCATTCAGGAAGGAACCAGCAAGAACATCGCCAACGTGGACAAGGCTGGCGATTCCATAGCGCAGGCCAACAAGCTGTCGATACGCTCTGGTGAATCACTGAAGTTGATTCTTGAGTATGTTCAGGAAGTAAATGAGCAGGTGCAGTCCATCGCCACCGCCAGCGAAGAGCAATCGGCTGCCAGCGAAGAAATCAACCGCTCGGTAGAGCAGGTGGCCACCATCTCTTCTGAAACAGCGCAGGCCATGGAACAGGCAGCGAGGGCTGTGGCCGACCTTGCGCAGCAGTCGCAGGTATTGCGGCGCCTGATTGCCGACATGAAAGACCAGGGCTGATGGGCGATACAGTAAAAAAAGGGCCGTCCTGGTTGGGGCGGCCCTTTGAGGTGAAATATGTGTTGGCGTAGGGCCTACATCATTTCATTAAGGCCCTGCAGGTGCGCTTTTGATCCAGCCACCAGCAGCACGTCGCCTGCCTGCACAACCGTATCTGCACGGGTTTTTTGCAAAATGGAACTTTCCTGATTCTTGATGGCAAGAATGATCACGTCGTGCGTCTTGGTCAGGGCTGCTTCTGCCAGGCTTTTGCCCACCAGAGGGGAGTTGTCGGAGACCAGAAATTCGTCAAGCAGCACTTCGTCATTGGCGTTGCTGCGGTGCAGAAACGATTCGACCAGCGGGCGCTGGATGGCCTGGGCTATGGATTGCCCGCCAATCATGTGCGGCAGTATCACGCGGTTAGCCCCGGCTGTTTTCAGCTTGCTGATGTGGCGGTTGTCGCTGGCACGCGAAACAATATATAGATCGGGGTTCATGGCGCGGGCCGAAAGCACCACGTAGACATTGGCCGGATCGTTGGACATGGACGCAACCAGTGCCTTGGCCCGGCTGAGGCCAACGCGCATCATTACATTGTCCGAGGTGGCGTCTCCCCGCACAAGAAAATAGCCGGCACTTTCAATTTCTTCAGACTTTTTGTCGTCGGTTTCAACCACCACCACATCCACACCATCTGCGGCAAGCTCGGCGGCCACCACTCTTCCCACAAGCCCGAACCCACACAAAACGCAATGGCCAGAAAGGGCCGCGATCGCCTTGTCCACTCTGCGCCTCCGCATCATTTGAAAAACGCGCCCCTCAGATGCCAGCTGAACAAAATAGCCGATGAGAAGGGCAAAATAGACTACGCCAGAAATAATTACACAAGAAGTAAGTACCTTTCCTGCATGGTCCAAGGGGTATACTTCGCCAAACCCAATTGTGGAAAGGGTGATAAGTACCATGTAAAAACCATCAAAAAGCGGCCAGCCTTCGATGTACATGTACCCAAGAGTGCCAAGAACAAATATAATGAAGAGCACTGCACCATTCAGTAGTATGGGCCAGAAAATGCCCATCCTTTGCCTGAAGCGCAACATGCGTAGATAAAGCCGTTTTCTTAAGCTTGTTTTCATCGTTGTGCAGCCTGCCTGTTCTTGGCATGGATGAACACCCTCAAGCGAAGACAAGTTCGGCTGAGGGGAATTTCGTTCAATTTGGTGCGTAAAATGTGGTTTACGAGTGATTTGGCAATATTTCAACAGAATATGCAGCCTGGGAGAAGAATTTTTATGAATATCGGGCATCCATTTCTCTGGGCAAATGCTCCAAACATCTGCCGGTAAAAACTGTTGCGTGCGCATCAATAATGTGTGTGGTTTACCGTAATTGTCATATATAATTTATCTATAGGAATGCATTTATTGCTTTATAAGAAAATAATATACTCAGAGCCAATTGATGTAAAAAAAAATAACGAAGAATGCACTCATATTCCTTGATATGCAAAATTTTGTGCACTTGAATTTTTTATTCCTGATGTAAAAATAAATTCAATTGGTCCGATAGATGTGGTGGCAGTCAAGGGGATTCTGAATGAGTTTTATTGCCCAATGGGCTTGAGCGATTGCTGGAAAAAATTATGGCATGATTTTTTTTGAATACAATCTGACTTTGGTTGAAAAGATCATATGTAGTGTTGAAAATTTGAACTGATTTGTATTAATTCATAATAATTATCTTTGTGAAAAAAATCATACTAAATTGTATTTGCTCTTTGAAACAGGTTGGTGAATCAGTCATTTTTAATCAATTTTTTGGAATCAATATTATGAGTATAAGCAATGATGTAATTCAATAGTGTATATTTATGTCTTTGATTGACTTGAAATGTTAAAACTCTTGAGTTTTTTTCTATATTACTACCTTTTTGGTGAGTTTTTTTGATTTTGAAGTTATTGGGGATGGTATTTGCTGTTTGCAGGCTATAGATATCTCTAGATATGGATAGGGTATTTTTTTAGCCCGTGTATATATTGTTCTCTATACGTTGCAAGAAGGTCTATTTAATTAGGAGCGCTCATCGCTCTAATTGGGTTGACACAAATTGCATTATCGAAATAGTGTTTGTGCTGAAACCTTGTAGTTCAAAAGCTTTTTAACTTAATATATCGCGGAGACGAAATGGACGATTTTTTAAAGGGTGCTTTGGAAATCTCCAAGGCGCAGGCGGGCGTACGTGTTATGAGCGCGGAAGAAATCACGGCCTATGTCCAAAAGGTCGCTGTAAGCATTCGCGCTGTGGCCATGGGCGAAGCTGCTAGTGAGCCTGACTTTGATGGGGTTGTGCTTGAAGCCAGAAAGTCGATCAAGGAAAAAAGCGTTACCTGCCTTGAGTGCGGTAAGAGCTTTAAGATATTGACGAAGCGTCATCTGGCGACCCACGGTCTCACCACCGAGGAATACCTTGAAAAGTGGGGCTTCAAAAAGGGTGCACCCCTGGCCTGCAAGGCTCTGCAGCGTGAACGCCGCAAAAAGATGAATGACATGAAGCTGTGGGAACGCAGGATGACCGCTCAAAAGTAGAGCTTTGCGCATTCTGAGCGTTTTTCTGATTATCGTATGTCCTAAACAGCGCAACGGGAAGCAGACCGGCCCTCTACAGGGCCGTTCCCATAGTGCGGCAGGGATGCCGTCGGGAGGGGAGCGTTTTTGCATTTTTTTGCATTTTCGCACAGAATTGCGCGCAAATACGCTCCACCCAAACCGGGCAAACCTTAAAGGACAGAGTACTCATGAGCATGTCAGACAAGCCGCGCCGTGCCATCTTTCTGGACAGAGACGGCACGCTGAACAGGGATACCGGCTACGTTCACCGCAAGCAAGACTGGCAATGGCTGCCGGGCGTTGTTGAAACGCTCAAGCGATTCCATGCCGTGGGGTATCTGCTTGTGGTGGTGAGCAACCAGTCTGGTCTGGCAAGGGGCATGTTTAGCGAGGATGACCTCCATGCGCTGGAAGCCTGGATACGTGAAGACCTTGCTGCCCAAGATGCCGTGATTGACGCCTGGTATTACTGCCCACACCTGCCTGAAATCACAGGTCCCTGTGACTGTCGCAAGCCTGAACCCGGTTTGATTCTGCGGGCGGCGGCTGATCTGAATATTGATCTTGCGCGTTCATGGATGATAGGCGACCGCGTGCGTGACGTGCAGGCGGGCCTTGCTGCCGGGTGCAGTTGCGTACTTTTGCGCTCCCCCGTGGGTGCGTACGAAGACAACGTGCCTGTGCCCGAGGGAGTCAAGGTTGTGCCGCACCTTCCGGCAGCGGGAGTGCACATACTTGCGCCTGAAATGCGCGCGCACAGACTTACAAAGCTACCAGGCGGCAGTTGTGGCGGTGGGTGTCCTGGCAGGGTCGCCCCGTAGATTAGCGAAAAAATAATCCATAAGCTTTTGGGCCTGCTCAGGCAGCCCTGCGCACAGCAGAACTACAAGATCCCATGCCCGCCGGATGCCGCATATTGCGCGGCTCGGCGGGCATGGGATCTTATGGCTTTCAGCGGGCAGACCCGCAACGCTGTCAGGTGTACTGCGGTTCGTTTTCCTTGATAATCTGAAAGGCCTTCATGGCCTTGATGGTGCCGGGCAGCCCCTGATATTTGGTAACGCCAGCCACCGTGCAATTGAGCATGTCCTCGTGGTCTGTATCGAGCACCAGTATGTCGCCCACCTGCATGCGCAGCAGCTGGTTGCCCGTAATGGTGGTGCGGCCAAAATGCACCTTCATTTCCACAGGGGTTTCCAGCAGGCGTTCCTTGAGGCGGGCCACCCAGGCGTGGTCAACTTCAAGGCGCTCGGTCTGGAAACTGGCATGCAGTTTTGAGCGGATAGGTTCAATGGTGGCGTAGGGCAGGCAGATGATCATGGAACCCAGGGCAGTATCAAGCTCGACTTCAAAGGTGATGACCACCACCACGTCGCTGGGCGGCACAATGGCCGCAAACTGCGGGTTGATTTCGCTGCGCACCAGTTCAAGCTTCACATCGTGCACGGGCCGCCACGATTCTTCCATGTTTTCAAGGGCGATCTTGACGATTTTGTCCACCACGGCCTGTTCGATGCGCGTAAATTCGCGGCCTTCGACCTTGGGCTGCGAACCCGCGCCGCCAAACACGTTTTCGACCAGCGCAAAAACCAGGCGCGAGTCAACAACCATGATGGCATTGCCGCGCAGGGGATCCATCTTGAAAATATTGATGGACGTGGGGACCGGCAGCGAGCGCATGAATTCGCCAAACTTGGTCATGTCGATGGAAATGGGGTTCAACTCCACCCGCTTACGCACAGAATTTGAAAGAGCATTGGTGCAAAGCCGCGAAAAACGGTCATTGACGATTTCAAGCACGGGCATACGCCCGCGGATGATGCGATCCTGATTGGCAAGGTCAAAAGAGACAATGCCGGATTCATCTTCCTGCGTTTCCGTTTCGTTTTCGATTTCCCCGCCGGAAAGGCCGCGCAGCAGGGCATCAACTTCGTCTTGCGCCAGAACTTTATTCATGCCAGCCTCGGAACAGTCGTGAAAAAGTGTGTTGCGGTGCAAAATTTCCGCGCACGACCATGCAGCTGAAATATGCAAGATAAAGGCCAGTTTGACAAGCGGATGCTGCGCCCTCCGCAGGCGGTCCACATGGGACTGGGTATTTACAATACTACTGGCGCGCTTGCCTTTGGCGGAGCCTTAAGGCAGGCTATTTAGATGATAGTGCGTCTTTTACCGGCCAGCGGCCACCCCCTGAAAACCCCGGCAGAACGCGCCTTGCCTGCCCCGGGGCTCACTGTTGCCGCCAGTGCCGGGCAAAGCCTTTCGCATGCAATCTGGCTTTCTGGTCAGGTGTACCCCGTGTCGCTGTGCGGGGGCCTTGGTCACTGTGGGCGTTGCAGGGTGCGCTTTGTGCACAACGCGCCATCGGTTCTGCCAGCAGAAAATGTGGTTTTTACCCCGCAACAGCTGGAGGAAGGCTGGCGGCTGGCCTGCCGCCGTCAAGTACCCGACACTGCGGCCATGCCCTCGGGCGGCCCAAGCGTACTTGAGCTGGAATTGCCGCCAGAAAGCATGGCACCTTTGTTCGATAGCCCGCAAAAGGGTGGGGCGGCCGGGCTGTTTTTGCCGGGGGCCAGAGTTCTGGCCGGGCCAGAGGCCCTGACTCCGGGTCTGCCTCTAGCCGGGTTGCGCGCTCTGGTGCTGGCCGTTGATCTGGGCACAACCTCACTGTGCTGGCGTGCTCTGGATATGCAGGGTGTCCCGATGGCCGAAGGCCGCACTCTCAACCCTCAGGCTGGCGCCGGGGCGGACATAATGTCGCGTCTTGCCGTGGCAAGCACGCCAGAAGGGCGCGATCTGCTGGCCCAGCTGGTGCGGCACGATCTGCAAAGGATTACTGATTCTCTTGTCCGGGCGGGCGTGGGGCGCGTGGAGCACATGTGCCTTGCTGCCAATACTGCCATGACCGATATTTTTCTCAACCGCGATGTTCAGGGCCTGTGCGCCGCTCCGTACAGGCTTGCCCACGGTGGGGACGAAACAGCCTTCGTGCCCGGCTTGCCGCCGGTTTATATTCCGCCCTTGCCCGCGCCCTTTGTGGGCGGAGATATGAGCGCCGGGCTGATGGCCCTGCTTGAGGCTGATATTCCCCGTCCCTTTGTGTTGGCCGATCTTGGCACAAACGGCGAGTTGGCCCTGGTGACGGAAGCTGGCGACCTGTGGTTGACCAGCGTGCCCCTTGGCCCCGCGCTGGAGGGTATTGGGCCCGAATGCGGCCAGCTGGCTGGCCCCGGTGTGGTGACGGGTTTTGCGCTAACGCCCATGGGCTTTGCCGCGCGTTTTTATGAAGGGCCAGAAATCGCGCAGCCGCACGCTCAAGCCGCAGATCAGTCTCCGGTTCATAGCGCCGGAGGCGGAAACTGTCCTTGTCCCGCTTGCCAGCAGGCCGAAAGTGCCGTAGGGCAGGTGCGGCCACATGAACAGAAGAGTGGGGCACGGGGCATCAGCGCCACAGGGTATCTTTCGTTGCTGGCCCTTTTGCTGCGCGCGGGCGTACTGCGCGACGACGGCCAGTTTGTGGCGGCCCCGGCCATGCCTCTGGCCAGAAAACTGGCCGCCGGGCTGGAACTGCCCGAACCCGGCAGCAGGCTCGGCGCGCGTTTGCGCCTGCCGCACGGCTTGTGGCTGGCGGCGGCAGATGTGGAAGAACTGCTGAAGGTCAAAGCGGCCTTTACCCTTGCCCTCTACACCCTGCTGCAGGCAGCGGGCCTGCCTGTGGGCGGCCTTGCAAGCCTGTGCCTGGCCGGTACTCTGGGTGAATATGCCAACCCGGACGACCTCGAAACCGTGGGTTTTGTACCCACAGCCCTGAGCCACCGCATACGCGCCGTGGGCAATACCTCGCTGGACGGAGCAGCCCTGCTGGCCCTCAATGGCGACAAGGCTGCAACCCTGTCCCGCATGTGCCGCGATGCCGTGGTCATTTCTCTTGTAGATCAACCAAATTTTCACACCGAATATCTGCGCCATATGCGCTTTGGAGTTTAAATGTCTGCGAACGATGATTTTTCCCGCAATTCCGGTGGGCGTGGCCGCCCTGGTGACCGTGCCGACGACCGTCGCCCTTCGCGCCCCGCAGAGAGGCGCGATGACCGACGTGATGACCGCCGTAATGATCGACCCGCCGACAGGCCGGGTGACCGCTTTGGCGATCGCCGTCCTTCGCGCCCCGGCGACCGCCGTAATGACCGCGATGGTGGCCGCCCCGGTGACAGGTCGGGCGACCGTCGCCCCTCGCGTCCCGCTGACAGGCGTGATGATCGGCGCGATGACAGGCGCGACGACCGCCGTTCGCCCAATACTCCCAGAGACCGCTACGGCAGGCCCGCCCTGCGCCCAGAAAAGCGCGATGGCGGCAAACGCTTTGCGCCCTCGGCCCAGCGCAATGACGACCGCTCTGGCGAGCACACCACCGAGCGTCCGCGCCATGCGCCGCGTCCTTTTGAAGTAGGGGCGTGGCCTGCGGTCAAGGCACTCTTTCCGCCGCTTTCGGCAGAGGCCACTCGTATTCTCGATATGCTGCCCGAAGCGCTGGCAAAGGTGTGGCCCCTTAACAGCGCGCACCGACGTACCCTGCCCGATGATGTTGCCCAGCTTTCGCGACTGCTCACCACAGAACGCGCGGGTCTTGACCGCCCGTACTGGAGCTCCCCGGCGTCCATCAGCGCCTACCTGTATTATTTTCTGCCATGGAACCTTGTGCGCCTCACGCGGGTTCTTGCCAGCCTGCCCTTGCCCGATCCCCGCAGCGTTGCGCCCCAGGGGGGCGAGGCTCTGCTGGTGGATGTGGGCTCTGGCCCGCTGACCCTGCCGCTGGCGCTCTGGCTGGCGAAGCCCGAGTGGCGCTCTGCGCCCCTGCGCGTGCTGGCGCTCGACACATCTTCGCAGCCGCTTGAATTGGGTAAAACCCTTATGGAAGTGCTGGGCGAGCTCACCGGGCAGCCTGTCTGGCCTGTACGGGTGGTACGCGCCTCTCTCGATCAGGTTGTGCGGCAGGCCGCGCCCCTGCTTTCGGGTGGCAAGGCCCGCCCCTGGCTGATCAGCGCCGCCAACGTGCTCAACGAGCTGCGTTTTGGCAAAAAACGTTCGCGTGGGGCCAGTGCCATTGAGGAAGAAGACGAATTTGATTCGCTGGACAACGATGGCGTGGATTTTGACGGCAACCCGGCTGCGGAAGGCGCAGAGGTGGACAAGCCCGAGGGCTGCCGCGAGGATCGTCTGGACAGTTTTCTCGAATCCCTTTCGCCCCTTTTTGACCATGTGGGAAATGCGGAGGCCGATGCCTCTGCAGCCGCCGGGCCAGCCCTGCTATTTGTGGAGCCGGGTACGCGCCTTGGCGGGTCAACTATCATGCGCCTGCGCCAGCTGGCCGTGGACGGCGGGCTTACAGCCCTTGCCCCCTGCACTCATCAGCTCGATTGCCCGCTGCTGCGCGGGCAGGGTGGCCGCACATGGTGCCACTTTACCTTTGGCAGCGAGGGGGCACCCCAGTGGCTCGAAGACCTTTCGCTGGCCGCTGACCTTGGAAAAAGCAGCCTGAGCCTTTCGCCCCTGCTGCTTGCTGCTCTGCCAGAATCTGAAGCAGCAGCGGGCAATCCCGTGGCCTCCCGTGTGCTTTCTGCGCCCTTTGTGGTTCCCGGCCTTGCGGGCCGGGCGCGCTACGCCTGCTCATGCAAGGGCCTGCTGCTGCTGGAAAATGCCGAGGCTCTGGCCTCTGGTGATGCCCTCGCTGTGAATCTTGCCGCCAGTGTGCAGCGTGACCGCAAAAGCGGAGCCCTGCTGGTGAGCCCCCCGGCTCGCCCCGGTGCTGATGATGTGTTGACCCGCCGCCCGGACAGGGCCTACGGGCAGGACAAGCCCCATGGGCAGGACAGACAAGGCGGGCGTGATGGCCGTGATTTTCGCGATGGCCGTGGCCGTGATGGTGATAACCGCCGCGACAGCCGCGATGGGCGTGAAGGACGTGAAGGGCGTGATAATCGGGATAGCAGGGGCCAAAGGCCCGCTCCCTACCGCAAGGATGGCGACAGGCCCGCAGGCCGCGACCAGTCTGACCGTCCGGCCCGCACCCCACATGGCGACCGCCAGCAGCGCGATGACCGCCCACGGAGGGATGACCGCAATGGCCAGGGCGGGCGGCCTCCGCGTCCGCAGGGTAATGACAGGCCACGTCGTGACGACCGGCAAGACCGTTCAGACCGACAGGATCGTGGTGGTCGGCAAGATCGTAATGACCGCCAGGAACGCAATGGCCGTCAGGACAGGCAGGACAGAAACAACCGTGGCGGCCAGAGCCGTGACGGAGGGCGTGCCCCCAACCGGGACCGAAGCGGTGGGCGTGAAGGCGGCCAGAGCAGACGCTCCGGCCCGCGCGGCGGCAAGCCTTAACCGGGCTGACATGCTGTTACAGCGTCTATGACACAACGCCTGAAATGAATATCGGGGGCGGGCTTTTGCCCGCCCCTTGCCATTGGTGAACCTTTTCAGGCTGGTTGTGTTGTTTACGCCACTGTCTTGCCTACCTAATGTGCGGTCGGTTTTGTGCGCTGTACACATGGTGCAGGTGGATTACCCATTTTAATGAACATGCCGTGTCTGTCGAACGCGGAAAAATTTTGAAAAAGGTCAGGTTCCCAAGCCCGCGCCAATGGCCCAAAATCGAGGAGAGAGCAAAGTTTGAGAGAAATAATCAATACTATTGATTATTTTTATTGTTAATTATTCTATTTATTTTAGTATGTTAATGGAATAATGCGGATATTCGGGGGCTTTTTTTCAGTTCTGTTCCGTGTATACTGCTTCTTTGTCACACGCTCTCAGTGTAGGCCGCCCAGTGCGGCTTCTGTTTGGGGACTACATTTTCTTGCGCGGCAGGCATCATTTCCTCTGCCGTCAGATTTAAAAAAAAGGGTTGTTTTTCATGTTCGCAATGCCCAAGAATTTGCCGCAGCCGCAGCTGAAACCCAACACGGAAGTTGTTCTGCAAAAGCGCTACCTGCGCAAGGATATGACTGGCCGACAAATTGAAACCCCACGCGATCTCTTCTGGCGCGTGGCCGCTTCCATAGCCGCCGAGGAGGCCAAGTACGCACAGTCTACCTGCAAGGGTGAGGATCTGGCGCGCGCCTTTTACAACCTCATGACCACATGGAAGTTTCTGCCCAATTCGCCCACGCTCATGAACGCGGGTACTGATTTGGGTCAGCTTTCGGCCTGTTTTGTACTGCCTGTGGGCGACTCCATCGAAGAAATTTTTGACGCGGTCAAATACGCGGCCATGATCCACAAATCTGGCGGCGGTACGGGCTTTTCCTTTTCGCGCCTGCGCCCCAAGGACAGCCGTGTGGGCTCAACCGGCGGTGTTGCCTCTGGTCCCGTGTCGTTCTTGCGTATTTTCAACACGGCCACAGAGCAGGTAAAGCAGGGCGGAACCCGGCGCGGTGCCAACATGGGCATTCTGCGCGTAGACCACCCCGATATCCTTGAATTTATCCGCGCCAAGGAAAAAGAAGGCGAGTTCAACAACTTCAATCTTTCTGTGGGCCTGACCGAAGTGTTCATGCGTGCCGTTGAAAACGACGAGCACTATGACCTTGTGGCCCCCAATTCTGGCGAAGTGATAAACCGCCTGCGTGCGCGCGAGATTTTTGAGCTGCTGGTCAAAAAGGCTTGGCAGTCGGGCGATCCGGGCATTGTGTTTCTCGATCGCATCAACCGCGACAACCCCACCCCCGACCAGGGCGAGATCGAATCTACCAACCCCTGCGGCGAGCAGCCCCTGCTGCCTTATGAAGCCTGCAACCTGGGGTCCATCAATCTTTCGTGTTTTTATGTCACCGGGCACAACGGGGAAGCCGACCCCGCCCGCGAGGGCATTGACTGGGCCGAACTCAAACGCGTGGTGCACCTTTCTGTGCGCTTTCTCGACAACGTCATCGACGCCTCGCGGTTTCCGCTCGACAGCATCACCGAAACCGTGCGCAAAAACCGCAAGATCGGTCTCGGCGTCATGGGTTTTGCCGATCTGCTCTATCAGCTTGAGGTGGCCTATGATTCGCAGCAGGGCATCGAGCTTGGCGAGCGCATCATGGCCTTTATTCAGGAAGAAGGGCACAATGCTTCGGCTCAGCTGGCCACAGAGCGCGGGGCTTTCCCGGCCTATGCCACCTCGGTATACGGCAAAAAGAAGCTTGGCCCCTACCGCAACGCCACGGTAACCACCATTGCTCCTACGGGTACGCTCTCCATCATCGCGGGCTGCTCTTCGGGTGTGGAACCGCTGTTTGCCCTGTGCTTTACGCGCAATATTCTTGACGGCGAGCGCCTTGTGGAGGTGAATCCCCATTTTGAGGCGGCTCTGGGCGAGGCTGGTCTGTTCAGCCACGAGCTTATGGATGCCGTGGTAGCCAAGGGGTCCATTCAGGAAATGGACTATCTGCCCGCCACCCTGCGCAAGGTTTATGTAACGGCCATGGATATTGCTCCGGTGTGGCATCTGCGCATGCAGGCGGCCTTTCAGCGGCACACCGACAATGCCGTGTCAAAGACTGTAAATCTGTCCAACAGTGCGACAGAGCAGGATATTTTTGATATTTACTGGCTGGCCTATCAGGAAGGCTGCAAGGGCGTAACCGTGTACCGTGACGGCTGCAAGAGTATTCAGGTGCTGGCTACGGGCGAAGGCCAAAAGAAAATGGACGGCGAAACGGGCGCAGCCCCAATGCAGTCTTCTGCGGCGGAGCAGGCCGGTGCTGGCGTGCGCAAGCGCCCCGACATCGTATGGGGCTTTACGCAAAAGGTTCCCACCGGGCTTGGCGTCATGTATCTCACGGTCAACGAGGTGGACGGCAAACCCTTTGAGGTCTTTGCCACCATTGGCAAATCTGGCCGTTCCATCACCGCCAAGGCCGAGGCCATTGGCCGTCTGGTTTCGCTGGCTCTGCGCTCGGGCGTGCATGTGCGCGACGTGGTTGCCCAGATCAAGGGTATAGGCGGCGAGCACCCCGTGTTTCGCGGTAAAGGGCTGCTGCTCTCCATTCCCGATGCCATCGCCTGGGTACTGGAAAAGCGCTACCTCAAGGATGAGCACATCGGCGACGTCAACGACCTGCAAGCCCAGAATTGCCCGGAATGCGGCGAGCCCCTGGTGTTTCAGGAAGGCTGCCTTATCTGCCCGAGCTGCGGTTTTTCGCGCTGCGGGTAAGGCCAGGCATTAACGAATCAGCAAGCGTTTCGGCATGATGACTTGCGGGGAGGAGTGCTCTTTTGTACAAGAGATTCCTTCCCGCATTATTTTTTACAAGACGGTTCACACATGAAATGGATTACGCATCAGGCTACAGCCGTGGCGGCGGCGCTGGCGCTGCACCTGCCTCTTGGAGGCGTTGCGGCTGCCTGCGCAGGGGCCGTGCTGCCCGATGTGCTCGATCAGCGCATGGCCGGGCTTGCGCCCACCCGCAGGGGCCAGCAAAAGATATTCAACGCCATACACAGGGGAACCACCCACTGGTTTGGCTGGTGGCTGGCCATATGCGTGGCGGCTCTGGTGCTGCCCAGCGCCAGTCTTGGTTCGCTGGGGCGTGATGCTCTGGTGGGACTGGGCTTTGGCGGATTGAGCCACGTGCTGCTGGACATGCTGACACCCTCGGGCGTGCCGCTTACGCCGTTTTCGCGCCAGAACAAGATTTCGCTCAAGCTGTGCTCAACTGGCAGCCTTGGGGAATACTGCTTTCTGGCTTGCGTTGTGGGCTTGAGCTGGCTGCTGTACCATGATGACCTGTTGCGGCTCACGCACAAGCTGGCCCGCTCGCACCTCTTTTAACACGTGCGGCACTCCGCCCTGGTGGCGGCGCTTATCGCAGCAACCGGGCGGTTTGCCGATGCTGGTCAAAATCCTTCTCACACCTCTGCTTATCCTGCTTTGCCTGCTGGCGGCCCGCCGCTGGGGGGCCTTTGTGGGCGGGGTCATTGCGGGGTTGCCGCTCATTTCCGGTCCGGTTTCTTTTTTTCTCACGCTGGAGCAGGGCCCGGCCTTTTCAGCCACGGCCTCGTTCAACACACTGCTGGGCGTACTGGCCTGCACGGCAACGGCCCTCATCTATCCGTGGCTGGCGGCCACGGGTTTGCCCTGGTTTGTGGCCCTGCCTGTGGCCCTGTGCGGCTTTTTTGGCGGTGGCTGGAGCGTGCTGCACATGTCCTTTACACCGCTGTGGGCAGTGTTGCTGTCTTCTCTTGCGCCTGCGTTGGTGCTGGTGTGTCTGCCGAGGGTTGTGGCCCGTGTTGAGCACGGCCACGCCATGTCGGCCTATGTGCGGGTGCCGGTGCAGATGGCCTGTGGGGCCACCCTTGTCTTTGCAGTGACGGAAGCCGCCCACTGGCTCGGACCCGGCTGGAGCGGCGTGCTCATGTTTTTTCCCGTTATGGTCTGTTCCATCGTGCCCTTTGCCCACGCCACGCTGGGGGCAGCGGCCGTGGTAAGCATTTTTCGCGGCATCATGGCTGGGTGGTTTGGCTGTATAGCCTTTGCGGTGGTGGTGATGACAGGGGTCGAGCGCCTGCCGTTATGGCTGTGCTACAGCCTTGCGTCGAGCGCGGCCCTGCTGGCGGGGGCGGTGATTTCCCTGCTCGAGCGGCGCTTGCAGCAGTGGCAGGCCGCGCGGCAGGGTAGATAGGGTCTGGCGGGTTGATCAGGCCGCACTGCGCTTGCGCCGCAGGCGTTGCAGCACAGGCTCCAGCGTCTCGGGCGCGCACTGCCAGGCAATGGGCAAAAACAGGGCAGCAAAGGCACATCCGCCAAGCATCAGCACCACGCAGGCCTTGAGAATGGGCGATAGCGCAAAGGTGCGCATGCACACCTCTGAGACCCACCAGCTGGCAGCCGAGGCAGGCAGGCAGCAGAATGTCACCCGCAGGCCCAGCCCGGTCAGCCCCGCAAACGCCCCACTGCCGTGGCGGCGAATCCATATGCCCACCAGCCACAGCACATACAGGCTCACACTCAGGCCCGAAAGGGCGGCGATAGCCCACGCGCCGTGCGGCACGGCCCACCAGTAATAAACCGGTATGCACAGGGCAGTCATGATACTGCCGGTTACCGCCGGGGTAATTGTGTCGCCGTGGGCGTAGTAGGCGCGCACCAGTACCATGTAAATTATCCAGAAGGGTGTGGCGGCCAGCATGATGCGCGTGAGCGGCAGGGTCGCCAGCGTATCCGCAGGGCTGAAGCGCCCGCCCTGAAATATCACGCCCAGAATGGGCCAGCTTGTGGCCGCCATGCAGAAAGCGCAGGGAATGATAAGCGCCACGCTGGCCCGCAGGGCCGTGCGCAGGGTGGTGTTGAAGCTTTCTGTTTCGCCCTGTGCCAGCAGAGCCACCAGAAAGGGATATGAGGCCACGGCGGCTGCCTGCCCCACCAGTCCCACGGGAACCTGGGTTATGCGCCGCGCGTAGTTGAGCAGGCTCACCGCGCCGTCGCCAGCCAGACTGCCAAACACCCGCAAAAACTGTTCGTCCAGCATCATGATGGTCTGCCCCAGCATGAGGGGCAGGGCCGTGAGCATGAATTTGCCCATGAGCTCGTGCCGCCAGACCACGCCCAGTCGCAGACCCTGCTGTGCTGCCACCCGCAGGGGCAGCACAAAGGTGCCAAGAGCCGCGCCTATGGTAACGCCCACACAGTAGCCGGTCATGCCGTCCATGTGGACCAGAAGCCACGGGGGCAGGGCGCTTTGCGCCGTTTGCGTGGTTGCCAGCCAGGGCAGCAGCAGGCCCACGGCAATGATGGCTCCGTTGTAGATGAGCGGGGCCAGCGCCGGAACGCGGAACTGCCGCCGCATGAACAGCAGGGCTGTCACGCACGCGCCGCACAAAAAGAATATCTGGGCGGGCAGAATGATGCGCATGAAAAAGGCCAGCCGCACCCACTGTTCCGGCGTAAAACCGGGGGCCACCAGTCGCGCCAGCCACGGCGCAAAGGCCATGCCGCCGATTGTCAGCATGGTGGAGGCGGCGGCCATCCAGCAGAACACGCACGAAAAAAAATTCCAGGCATCGGCCTCATCCTCCTGAAACCTGCGGGTCAGCAGGGGGATGATGGTGATGGACATAAAGCCGCCAGCCAGCAGGTAGTTGATGATGTCCGGCACCACAAAGGCGGCAAAGTACATGTCTGACTCGCCGCCAGCGCCAAACTGCCACGATATGATCTTGTCGCGCGCAAGACCCATGAGGCGCGAAAGAATCGTGCTGGCCGCCAGTATGAGGGCGGCAGCCCCCATACGTTGCTGGGCTGTGAGCAGCGCCATCAGCGGCCCCGTTTTTTGCCGGTTTGACCGCCAGACCTTTTGGCACCAGAGCTGTTGCCACCAAAGCCGGAACCGCCACCACGGCGGCTGGTTTTGCTTCTGTTTCCGCCCTTGCCGCCACCATTGCCCTTGCTCTGGCCACCGCTCTTTCCGCCTTCGTCACCGGGCGAGGTGATCTTCCAGCCAGAGCGCGAGCCGCCGGGGCGGCTGGTGTGGCCAGGTTTTGCGCCGCCCTTGTGTGCAGACCTGCCAGCGGGTTTGCGGGCAGATTTGCCCCTTCCCCGCCAGTTGCCCTGAGCAGCCTTGGGCAGCTCCAGCGGCATGAGGCGAATCTCCAGCCGGCCAAGGTTCACCTCTGCCAGCGCCACCTCAAGGCTCTGCCCCATGCGCCACATGACGCCAGAACGCTGGCCCACAAGGCTCATGGTGTGCTGATCAAAGTCGTACCAGTCGTCGCCAAGGTCATCGATGCGGATCATGCCCTCCACAGGCATGTTGGCCAGCTCCACAAATATGCCAAAGTCGGTAACACCGGCCACCATGCCCTTGAAGTGCTCGCCCACACGGGGCAGCAGGGCAAGGCAACCCATGCGGCGGTCCATTTCGCGTTCGCAGGCCATGGCCGCGCGCTCGCGCCGGTTGATCTGGTCGCCGATGCGCAGCAGCTTCTGCCCTGCGGGCAGAGCGCCCACACCAATGCCCATCGCGGTTTTGAGGGCGCGGTGGGTCAGCAGGTCGGCGTATCGGCGAATGGGCGAGGTAAAGTGGCAATAGGCCTGCGAGGCAAGGCCAAAGTGTCCCTCGTTAAAGGGCTGATAGCGGGCCTGAGGCATGGCCCGCAGGCAGAGCCGGTTGACCAGAAATTCCTGATCCGTGCCCTGCACGCGGGCAAGTATGCCCTGCATGGCAGCGGCATCGGGCCGGGCTGGCAGATCTTGCATGCCCACGCCCGCAAGGGTGTCAAAAAGACTCTCGAGCCGTTCTGGATCGGGCAGCGGGTGCACACGGTACAGAAAGGGCATGCCCACGTCGCGCAGATAGCGCGCCACGGCTTCGTTGGCCGCGATCATGAATTCTTCAATAAGCCTGTGGGCGTCGTGCCGCTGGCGGTGGCCCATCCAGACCACGCGCCCGGCTTCGTCCAGGCGGCTGTCTGCCTCTGGCAGGTCAAAATCAAGGCTGCCGCGCTGCCTGCGGGCATCGCGCAGGGCCGCGTACAGGGCAAAGGCCCTTTGCAGCATGGTAATGACTTCTTCGCCGCGCGGGTTTTCGCGCAGGTTGGCAATGGCTGCGGTGTCGTTGTCGAGCATGCAGGCCTTGACCTGATTGTAGGTCAGCCGCGCTGCGGAACGCATGACCACCTGCGCAAAGCGCGGTTTGCCGGGTTTGCCCTGTGCGGTAAAAGGAATCTCTGCCATCATGGCCAGCCGGTCCACATCGGGGCGCAGGCTGCACAGCCCGTTGGAAAGCACCTCTGGCAGCATGGGTTCGACCGATTTGGGAAAATACCACGAGTTGCCGCGCGCTAGGGCCTCGGCATCCAGAGCGCCAGTGCTGCCGTTGCCGCGCGGGCGCACGTAGTGGCTCACGTCGGCAATGGCCACGCGCAGCAGCCAGCCGCCGCCCGGGCGGTCCTCCACCTGTACGGCGTCGTCAAAATCGCGGGCATCCGCGCCGTCAATGGTCACAAGGGGCAGACTGCGCACATCTTCGCGGTCACGCATGTCTTCTACCGTGGGGCCGTCGGGCAGCTGCTGGGCTTCTGCCAGCGCGCCAGCGGGAAAGTCGCGCGGCACTTCGTGATTGAGCTTGACCAACTCTTCCTGCACGGCCACGTCATCTTCGCGTCCGTAGTCGCCCACAATGCGGGCTGTCCACAGGTCAGAGGCCAGCCTCTGCTGGGGAGCAAGCAGCACCAGTGTGCCGGGCTGGGGTGGGGTATCGCCCGCAGCCAGCTCCACGCTGAAATTCACGGTGAGACGGGCGTCTGCAGGGCGGCAAAAAAGTGTATTGCCGGTACGGTGGGCTGCATGGGCGGGAATTTCGGCAAGGCCGCGTTCCACCACTTCTATAATGCGGCCTTCGGGCGAGGGGCCGCGGGCTGCGCCGGGGCTGAGGGCCACGCGTACGATATCCTGATGCCATGCCTCGCCGGTCTGCGCGGCGGGAATGTACACGTCGCGCGCGCCGGTAAATTCAAGCCTGCTGTCGCGGTTGTTTTCGCCCTCATTTACGGGGCGCATGGGCGTGACAAAGCCCCCGCCGTCGCGCAGCGCGCTGAAGCGGCCCACAATGTGCTTGAGGGCTTCTGGGCGCGTCCACAGGCCGCCGCGCAGGCGCAAAAGACGGCCCTGCTCGGCAAGGCCGGTCAGCATTGCCTCAAGGTCGCCTTTGGCTCGGCGGGCAAGGCCCAAGACGCGCAAAATGCCGTCCACTCGCATGGGCCGCGACTGGGCCGCAAGTGCGTCCAGCAGCTCTTCACGCGAGGGAAAGCCTGGTTTGTGTGCGAGAGCGCCGGGCGCTCCACGCTGGGATTTTTTCTTTTTCATAGTGTTCCGTAGAGCGAAAGAAGGGGGCAAAAGGCCTGGCCTTTCGCCCCCGATCGCTCAAATTTCAGGCTGCGTTGGCGCAGTACCGCATCACTCGCGGTTGCCGCCGAAGAGGCGCAGCATCATGAGGAAAAGGTTGATGAAATCAAGGTACAGGGTCAGCGCGCCAAGAATGGCGCCACGGCGCACGGCGGTTCCGTCCTCAAGGGGGGCGTTTTCGCCAAACTGGCGCAGCTTCTGGGTGTCATAGGCGGTCAGGCCGGTGAAGATGAGCACGCCCACGCAGCTGATGATAAAGTCCATCATGCTGCTTTTGAGGAAGATGTTCACCAGCGAGGCAATGACAATACCGATGAGGCCCATGAACAGGAAGCTGCCCATGGCCGTAAGGTCACGCTTGGTGACCGTGCCGTAAACCGACATGGCCAGGAATGTGCCCGTGGTGACCAGAAACGCGTTGGCAATGGACGCAATGGGGTAGACCACAAAGATGGACGACAGGGTTGCGCCGGTTACCGCCGAATAGAGCAGGAACAGGCCCGTGGCCGTGCCACCAGACATTTTGTGAACCGCCGCCGAAAGGGCGATGACAAGACCGAATTGGGCCACCAGCATGAGAATGAGCACGATGGTGTTGCCAAAGATGGCAGCCTGTATGGCAGGCGAGCTGGCAACTGCGTAGGCCACCACGGTGGTTACTGCAAGACCTGCGGTCATCCACTGATAAACCTGACGCATGTAAATGGAAACGACGCTACTGGCGGCGCTTTGAGCAACACTGCGGCTATACGACATTATATCCTCCGAAAAGCAGTTGAAGGCGCTCGGCCCGTGGCGGCTGCGGCTCCAAGTCGCAGTGCCGTCGTCGGGCCTGAAGTTTGTCTTCTGCCTTTAAGTATAATAACGCCAGCGCCATTTAGCAAGGGCCGCAGGGGCAAAGTTCGGCTGCAGCCCTGTTGTCGCAGTGTGCTGGTGTGTTTGGGCCCGGGCACGCCCTTGCTGCACGTGAGCCCCCGTGCTACCGTGCGGCCTGCCGGGGCATACCCGGCATACCATACCGTGAGGAGTATACCATGAAATCATTTCGCGTATTTTTTCGTGCGCTTACCTTGACTCTTTGCCTCGGAGCCGCTCTTGCGGTGGCTGGTCAGGCCCGGGCTGCCGATCCCGACCCTGCCGTGAAGCTCGAGACCAACATGGGCGACATTATTGTGCGCCTTGATTCGCGCAAGGCCCCCATCAGCACGGCCAACTTTGTGCAGTATGTCAAATCGGGTTTTTATGACGGCACGGTCTTTCACCGTGTTATCAAAAACTTCATGATTCAGGGCGGCGGCATGACTGCCGACCTCAAGCAGAAGTCGACCCGCGCTTCCATACGCAACGAAGCCGACAACGGTCTGAAGAACAAAAAGTACACCATCGCCATGGCCCGCACCGGCGAGCCGCATTCGGCCTCTTCGCAGTTCTTCATCAACACCAAGGACAACGACTTCCTCGACTTCAAGAGTCAGACTCCCCAGGGCTGGGGCTACGCCGTGTTTGGCAAGGTCATCAAGGGACAGGAAGTGGTAGACAAGATTGCCGCTGTGCAGACCGGCAAAAAGGGCTACTACGACGACGTGCCCATGGAAAATGTGGTCATCAAGAAGGCCGTGATTGTGGAATAGACCGCAACAGATATGACACGTGGTGGCCTTGCCACCCGTGCGCAGGCGGAGGGTTCGTTGAGCCCTCCGCTTTTCTATTGGTCGGCAAGCTCCGGGGCCAGTTCCTGCACCTGATCTGGCGCGTGGTCAGCGCTGCCTGTGACCTGTTCGCGGCTCAGTTCGTACATGTTGCCCCAGGCCCTGAGCGATTCCATGATCGGCACAAGTGATTCACCCAGCGGTGTGAGCGCATAGTCCACCCTAGGTGGAACCGTTCCGTAGACCTTGCGGCTCACCAGACCGTCGTCTTCCAGTTCGCGCAGCTGGCGCACTAGCATGCGCTCGCTGATTTCTGGCAGGGTGCGCCGCAATTGGCCGAAGCGGATGACCTTTTGCAACGACAGAAAATAGATGACCAGCAGCTTCCACTTGCCGCCAATGAGTTGCAGGGTGAGCTCAAAGTGGCAACGGTAATTGCCCATTACAGGCGGGCATTGGGGCATGTTTTCCATGGGGTGACCTGTGCCTTTTACACTATATATTTTGTTAGTACCTACTACAGATGTTACAATATGATTTTTTTTTCAGTACTTCAA
Organism: Desulfovibrio sp.; assembly: GCF_009712225.1. NCBI lineage: Bacteria > Pseudomonadati > Thermodesulfobacteriota > Desulfovibrionia > Desulfovibrionales > Desulfovibrionaceae > Desulfovibrio > Desulfovibrio sp. The sequence continues at coordinate 27,344 of NZ_WASP01000001.1, forward strand.
CTTTTGCAGATTAGGGGTATCATATGCTCAAAACTACCCATCAGGAGATGAACATGAAGGTACTGGCCATAAACGGAAGCCCCAGAAAGAACGGTAATACGGCATTTTTGCTGAGCAGGGCGCTTGAACCCCTGCAAACTGCGGGATGGGAAACAGAACTGGTGCAGCTTGGCGGCAAAAAAATTCAGGGATGCCGGGGCTGTGGTAAATGTGCAGAACTTAAGAATGGCCGCTGTGTTTTTGACAAAGATCTGCTCAACGAGCTGCTGCAAAAAATGCTGGCGGCGGACGCCATGATTCTGGGCACGCCCTGCTATTTCACCGACATGACGGCAGAGTTGAAGGCCTTGGTGGATAGGGCGGGATATGTGGCCTATGTGAACGGCGGGCTGTTTCAGGGCAAGATTGGCGCAGCTGTGGTGGCTGCTGGCAGGGCAGGGGCTACCCACGCCTACGACAGCATCAACCATATGTTTTTGATGTCAAAGATGCTCGTGCCCGGTTCCACATACTGGAACCTCGGCTATGGCGATGCAGAGGGCGATGTGCAGGCCGACAGCTTTGCGCTGAACAACATGCTGCATCTCGGCAGGGCCATAGACTGGCTTGGCAAGGCGGTTGCGCCGCACATGGCAGGCTACCCCTCTGTGTAGGGCAAACGGCGAAAGTGGATTGTGCAGGGGCAGGAGCGGAAAACGAAGCGAAACGGGGAGGCGGCCTACTTGCCCGCCAGTGCGGCAAAGCGGCGTACTGTCAGATGGCACACGGCCACGGCCAACGCGTCCGAGGTGTCCAGCGCCCAGTTGGCGTTTTTGACGTTGAGCAGGCGTTGCACCATAAAGGCAACCTGCTCTTTTTCCGCCCGACCTGTTCCCACAAGGGATTTTTTGACCAGCGTGGGTTCATAATCGCTGATAGAAAGGCCGTGCGCCGCGCAGGCGGCCACGGCCACACCCCGCGCCTGCCCCAGCTTGAGGGCAGAAGCGGCGTTTTTGGCCGTAAATACCTGCTCGATGGCGGCTTCTTCCGGCTTGAGGCGGGCCAGCACGCCCGAAAGCTCGTGGTAGATGCGTGCCAGACGGTCAGAAAATTCCTTGCCCGCAGAGGCAGTGCGCACCACGCCACAGTCCACCAGCTGCAGCACTCCAGAAACCTCGCGCACCACGCCCCAGCCTGTACGCTGCGAGCCGGGGTCTATGCCGATGACAGTTACTGCCTGCATGTCTGGTTAGAGCAGAAACGAGGTAACAATGTAGTCTGCCGCAAGAATCAGCACGCACGAGATAACCACGGCAGAGGTGGTAGCGTTGCCCACGGCCTCGGGCCCAACGCTGTCGCGGCGTTTATTGGTGTAGTAGCCCTGCCGGCAGCAGATGGTGGTAACCAGCAGACCAAACAGCACGGCCTTGATAAAGCCGCCGTTTACGTCGGTGGCGGTAACGGAACTGGTGATGCGATAAAAATACGCGCCCTCGTTGATACCCAGCATGAGTACACCCGTGAGGTAGCCGCCGATGATGCCGATAACGTCAAATACCGCCGTCAACAGCGGAAAGGCGATGAGCGAGGCCAGGAGGCGCGGGCTCACCAGATAGCCCATGGAGTTGATGTCCATGACGTCCAGTGCGTCGATCTGGTCGGTAATGCGCATGACGCCGATCTCTGCCGTCATGGAAGAACCGGCGCGGCCCGTAAGCATAATGGCCGTGAGCACCGGCCCCAGTTCACGGATAAGGGTAAGCGACACCGCCGAGCCCAGCATGCCCACAGAGCCGAATTTCACCAGGGTGTAGTAGCCCTGAAGCCCCAGCACCATGCCGCAGAACACGCCGATAAGCATGATGAGAAACAGCGACTTGGAGCCGATAATGTAGAGCTGTTGCACGGTACGCCGAAAAATCTTGGGGCTGGCAAATATCTGGGCCAGACCCTCAAGCATGAACAGGGCCGTGTTGCCAAGCGCGTCAAGGCCGCGCAGGCAGGGGCCGCCAATCTTGCGCAAGAAATTGCCAATGGATTCTGTTGCGGTCATGTGTGCCTCAACGTCCGGCTTTTTGCGGTTTGGTGGAAACCGGCTTCTGCGAAACCATAATCGGTACGCCCAGCTTCATGTGACGCAGGTCTTCACGCAGGTTGAAGGCGTCGTCTTCGGTGCCGCGTATGCTCACCATAACCAGTACAAGCTTGCCGCTCTTCTGGGTGCGTGTGCGCAGGCCCTTGCCCTCAAGGCGGGTGCGCAACTTGTCCGCGTCTTCGTCCGATTTGAAAGCCGCCACCTGATACACATAGTCAAACTGCGGGCCGGTTTTGGCCAGAGCCGGTTTGGGGGCTTGCGCGCCGTTTTGCGCGCCTGCCTGTGCAGCCTGCTGGTTGGCCCCGGGCTTGATGCCCCAGGCCGCCATGCTGTTGGGCGAAGGCTGCGAAAATGGATAGGCAGGGGCCTGCTGGCCCTGCTGCGCCTGTTGGGTCGGCGGGGCTTGTCCTGCGGCCTTTTGCCCCTTTGGGTCTGCGGGCTTGCCCGCAGCGCCCTGTTGCGGCGCAGCACCTGCGGCATTTTCTCCAGTCGGGGCGGGGTTCTGCCCATCGGCTGTTTCCGCTGTGGCTGCAGCATCGGGGGCGGGCGCTTCCTGCTGAGCGGCCTTGCCCTTGGCTTGCGGGGCATCATTGGAAATAATGCTGGTCATCTGTTCCACGCGGGTTTCAGGATTCTGCCCGCGCCCGACCATAAAGCCCATGAAAAACGACCAGCCCACTGCCACCGCGAGAATTGTCCCCAGCAGGGCGGCCATTGGCCCCGAAAGGCGGATTACAAAACGGCGTTTCTCGCTCGAAGGCTGGGAAGCGGCTGATTTGCGGGGTTTGCGTAAGGGGGCGGCCATTCTGTATCCTCCGTCGTGGGCCAAAAGCTTCTGTATTCTGCCTGCGCAAGGCGCACTCTGTAAAGGTGGCGGGGTATCCACGCCGGGCCTTGCCAAAATGCGCCTTGCAGCAGGTGAAAGCCGTAATGGCTGCACGCCGAATGTTCGACGTTTGTACTGACATGGGGCATGCCCCACCGATTCATTTGCTGGCAGTGCTCTGCCTACATGGTTTCAGGGGCGCTTACGCCAAGCACGTCCAGGCCATTGCGCAGCACCTGACCGATGGAGCGCAACAGGGCAAGGCGGGCCAGGGTGCGCGGCGCGTCGTCGGCCAGCAGCACCTGATGCCTGGCGTAGTAGCTGTGCAGCTGCCCGGCCAGTTCGGTAAGGTAGGTGCTCACATGGTGCACGCCGAGTGATTTGGCGGCAGAGGCCAGCATGTCTTCAAACGTGGCGGCCTTGCGCAGCAGGGCCATGTCCTCGGGCGTGTCGAGCCCTTGCAGCAGATTGGCATCGGCCCTGGCGGGCAACACAAAACCGCGTTCCTCGGCCCTGCGCAGCACGGCGCAGATGCGCGCGTGGGCGTACTGCACGTAGTACACGGGGTTGTCGAGGCTACGCTGCTTGGCAAGCTCAAGGTCAAAGTCGAGCGGGCTGTCGCTCTTGCGCGAAAGAAACATGAAACGCGCCGCGTCCACGCCCACTTCCTTGATAACGTCGGCCAGGGTTTCAAACGTGCCCGCGCGGGTGGACATGCTCACGGGCTGCCCCTCGCGCAGCAGGTTGACCAGCTGGATGAGCACCACGTCAAAGCTGTCCTGGGTTTTGCCCATGGCCGTGATGGCCGCGCGCATACGCGGAATGTAGCCGTGGTGGTCTGCGCCCCAGATGTCGATGAGCCAGTCGTAGCCACGCTGGAATTTGTCGTGGTGGTAGGCGATGTCTGAGGCAAAGTAGGTCAGGCTGCCGTCCGACTTGCGCAGCACTCGGTTTTTGTCGTCGCCCAGATTTTCGGTGGCAAACCAGTAGGCATTGTCTTTTTCGTAGGTATAGCCAGCATTGTCGAGCGCCTTGAAGGCAGCGGCAACGGCTCCGCCTTCCACCAGGGTTTTTTCAGAAAACCAGCGCTGGTGCTCCACGCGAAATTCGTTGAGGTCGTCCTTGATGCCATTGAGAATGTCGTTCATGGCCTTGTCGTAGCACACGTCCTGACCTTCGGCGTCGGGCAGCTGCACAAGGGCGGGGTTGGCATCGAGCATTTCGCGGGCGATGTCGATGATGTAGTCGCCCTTGTAGTAGTCTTCGGGCCAGGTAACGGGCATGCCGGCCAGTTCCTTGGCGCGCAGCCATACGGAAAGGCCCAGCAGGCGCATCTGGCGACCGGCGTCGTTGATGTAATACTCGGTGTTTACATCATAGCCAGCCACGCGCAGCAGACGGGCAAGGCTGTCGCCCACGGCGGCGCCGCGCCCGTGGCCCACATGCAGGGGGCCGGTGGGGTTGGCGGAAACGTATTCCAGCAGCACCTTTTTGCCATCGCCGCCCGTGCTCGTGCCGTATTCAGTGGCGGCAGATTCAATATCCACCACAGTGCTGCGCCAGAAATCCTGCGTGAAGGTCACGTTGCAAAAACCGGGGCCAGCGGCCTCGGCATGGGCCACATTGGGGCAACGCTCCACAAGCTTCTGGGCAAATTTTTGCGCCAGCTCGCGGGGGTTGACCTTGGCTTCCTTGGCAAGCAGCATGGCAGAGTTCACGGAAAGATCGCCGTGCTTGGGGTCGCGGGGCGGCTCAATGACGGTTTTGACGGGCCAGGCAAGGCCTTCTTCTTCAATAATGCCCTTGAGGGCCGTGCGCAGGGTATCAATGGCGCGCATAGTGCTGGTGTCCTTTTATGCAACGGTTGCGGCAAAGTGCCTGTGGTGGCCGGGGCAAAGCCACCGGAAACCCCGTTTCGGGTTCATGCACCGACAGTCTGCGGCCTTTGCCGCCCGGGGCGCATGAAGAAAAATGTTGTCGGAAAATGCGGGAAAGAGCCGCAACAGGCTGCGGCCCCTTCTCAAAAACTGTCCTGCACCAAACTGTGCGGCGCGATGCTATCCCGCAAAGGCCGCGGCGGTTTCGGCATTGTTGACCAGCTCGATGGCGAGATCTTCTGCCGCTGCCGTACCGGCAAGGCACGGAGCCACCATCTTGCCCAGCACGGCCTTGGGGCCCAGTTCTAGCCAGCGGCGCGCGCCGTCGGCATACTGGTTGCGCATGGTGTCTATCCACAGCACGGATGAGGTCATCTGCACAAGCAGACTTTCACGTGCACTTTCGCCGTCGGTCACGGCCTTGCCGTGGGCGTTGCAGTAAACGGGAAACCTGGGTTTGCTCCACACGGCCTTGCGCAGCAGGGGGGCAAGCTCCTTGTTGGCCTCGGCCATCATGGGGCTGTGAAACGCGCCGCTGACCTTGAGCTCAAGCCCGCGGCCCTTGCGTTCCTTGGCCTTCTGGCAGGCCAGGGCCACGGCGGCCTTGGTGCCGCTGATAACAAGCTGGCCGGGGGTGTTGTAGTTGGCCACCAGCAGCAGCTCGCCGCACTGGGCGATGGTCTCGGCCACAATTTCTTCAATGGCGGCCTGGTCAAGCTTGAGCAGGGCAGCCATGCCACCCTTGCCGTCGGGATCGGCCTCGGCCATCAGGCGGCCGCGCAGGGCGGTGAGCTCAAGGGCGCATTCGGCCGGGATCACGCCAGCGGCGGCCATGGCGCTGAACTCGCCAAGGCTGTGGCCAGCGGCGCCGCACACGCCGGCGCGCGCGGCAACGGCGCTCCAGAGGTTCAGGTTCACCACGGTGAGAGCGGGTTGCAGGGCGCGGGTGTCGCTCATGGCGGCATCGTCGCCTTCCCAGTAAATTTCGCGCAGGGGCAGGCCGCTGATGCGCTCGGCCTGCTTCCACAGATTCATGGCATCAGAAGAGGCCTCGGCCAGATCGCGGCCCATGCCCGACTCTTGCGAGCCCTGGCCGGGAAAGAGCAGAACGGCTTGTGTCATGACGGGGGTTATCCTCCAGTGGCGCACACGGGTGCGCATCGGCGTGGCCGGTACCGGCCTTGATGTAGTGGGAAAGCGCGCGCAAACGCGCAAGCCCTCTTTTTTACGTTATCGGCGCGGGGCTTGCAAGTCCCGGTCTGCGGGGATATGACAGTGAACCCGGCAAATACGCCGGAAAAGCCCGCAGAGGGCGTACAAGATCAGGATAAGGAACATGCAGCGACAATCGGTTGACAGAAAGGAACTGGCCCGTCTGGCGGCGGCCTCTGGCGCGGAAGTGCCTCAAACGGCACTGGAACCCCTTGCGGAATATCTTGAAATGCTTTGCCAGTGGAACAAGGCCATGAATCTTGTTGGCCCGCACACCTGGCAGGACATGCTTGTCCGGCTGGCGGTGGACAGTTTTCATCTGGCAACATTTCTGGATACGCTTGACCTGCCCGAAGCTCCCCTGTGCTGGGATCTGGGCGCGGGCGCGGGCCTGCCAGGTATTCCCCTGCGCATGGCATGGACGCGCGGTTCGTACTACATGATAGAAGTGCGCGAAAAGCGCGCCCTGTTCATTTCAAGCGTGCTTTCACGCCTGCAGTTGCCCTCGACTCATATTTTCAGAGGGCCAGTGGAACATTTTTTTCAGGGGCAATATTACAAGGCCGACTGTATCCTGAGCCGGGCCTTTATGCCGTGGAGGCAGCTGCTTGAGCTTGCCGGACCCCGTCTGCACGCCAACGGCGTGCTGGTGATTCTGGCTCTTGAGCCCGCGCCGCGCGATCTGCCCGCTCCCTGGCGCCTGGTTGAGCAGCACCGTTATGTGGCGGCTGGCAATGGCCGCTGGTTTTGGGCGCTTGCACCCAGTGCGGAAAGCGAACGCCTGACCTATGATGCGGCAACGCACAAGGCTGGGTAGTACCGCCTGCCGCGCCTGACGTACAGGCGCAAAGCCCTACGGAGAAAGCCATGCACCCCGCAGACAAAGCAGAAGCCCAAGCCGCACCGCAGGCCGCAGCCAGCACCGCAGCAGACAGACAAGCCCCGCACACCCAGCAGGCCGCATCTGCGGGAGGCAAACTGTTGCCTACAGCGGGTAAAAACCTGCAACCGGGGGGCCGGTCGCTGCCCTCGGGGCGTTACTGGGCCCGTGGGCTGTTCTGGGGGGTGTTGACCCTTGCCCTGGCCTTTGCCCTGCGCATGCTCGAGTGGTCCAGCTGGCAGAATCCGGAATACCGCCTTGGCAGCGAATGGCTGCTGGCTACGCACGATGCCTACACCTGGGTGGCCGGGGCGGAGGATTTCGGCCTTGCCGTGGGGCACCCCATGGCTGTCATGCTCAAGGGCATGGCCGATATGGCGGGAGCCACACCGGCTGCGGTGGCTTTCTGGTTTCCCGCATTGCTGGCAAGCTTTGTGGCCGTTATCGCCTTTGCCTGGGTATGGGCGCTGGGCAGCATCGAGGCGGGCGTTGCCGCCGGTATTCTCACGTCCATTGCGCCGGGCTTTCTGGCGCGTACCCTGCTGGGTTTTTACGATACCGACCTCGTAACCCTGTTCTTTCCCCTGCTCATGACCTTGGCCCCGGCCAGCTGGGCCATGCGCTACATGCTGTTGCCCGGCATGGTGTTGCGGCGTCTTTCCATGTCTACCGGCGTCATGAACCTGCGCCGCATCTTTTCGCGCAAATTGCCCGAAAGTCACTGGGCACCAAGCTTCAAACAGGCCGACCACCTGGGCAATCCCCTGCGCTGGCAGTGGGTTGTGCTGCTGGGTTGCTCTGGTGTCATATCGTGGTGGACGCAGGAATGGCACTCGGTTTTTCCCTATCTGATCCGCTACAATGTGGGCCTGCTGGTCTTTATGAGCATGGTTATGGCACCTCGCGGGCGGCGTGGTCTGCTGCTGCTGGGCAGCATGGCCTATGCCCTGCCTACCCTGGCCGGACCGTGGGGGCTCAGCTTCAGCCTTATGTTGCTGGCGGCGGGCACTAAAACCGGCTTCAGGCTGCGGCGTATCCTGTGCAAACCCTGGCTGCTGGTCGTGCTGCTGGTGGGCGTGGGTTTTCTGATGCTGCAGGGCGAAATTCTCACGTCCATCGTCAACCACGTGAACGCCTATGTGAAGCACTCCGGCGATGTGAAAAGCACGGGCGGGGGGCTTTCGCTGGAATATCCTTCAGTGGCGCAGTCCATCATCGAGGTGCAGGATCTGGGCTTTGCCGAAATTTTTCCCTACTTCCATCCCTGGATGGAAGCTGCCGCCCTTGGCCTGCTGGGCTTTGGGCTGGTTGTTCTGCGCAGGCCAGGAGCGCTCTTTTTGCTGCCGCTGGCGGCACTGGGCATTTTGAGCGTCAAAATGGGCGGCCGCATGGTCATGTTTGGCGCGCCCATCATGGCCATCGGGCTTACCCTGCCGTTTTACTGGCTGCTGCAGCGCCTGCTGCGCGCCGACCTGCGCGGCGCGGTGGCGGGCATGCTGACCAGTGGCCTTTTGCTGGCCCTGCTGGTTGCGCCCTTTGCCGACATGATTCCCGCCATGTCGCAGGGGCCCATCATCAACCGTCGTCATGCAGAAGCCCTTTCGCGCGCCAGGGCCATGACTCCGCCCGACGCCATGCTCTGGCTGTGGTGGGACTGGGGCTACTCGGCCAACCACTTTGCCCGGCGTCAGACCATTGCCGACGGTGCACAGCACGCCGGGCCTTCGCTCTATCTGCCCGCAGCGGTCTTTGCCACCGACAATCCGCGTTTTGCACGCCAGATCATCCGTTATACGGCGCAGTGCGGCAACGAGCCGGGCAACGTCTTTGAAGGGCTCGACGGGCAGGGCGCGCAAGACTTGATGGACAGGCTGCGCTCGCCCGAAACCCCGCTCATTGAGGCCAAGGGCAAGCTGTATGTGGTTGCGAGCTTTGAAATGCTACGGCTCGGCTTCTGGATAAGCAACTTTGGCAACTGGAATTTTGTTACGCGATCGGGCGAGGGTGGGGCTCTTTCCATCGTGCCGCAGGCCCTTGCCTACAAGCTTGATACTGGCGAGGTGCGTCTTGAGGGCAACAGCAGCGCCATTTACGCCTCGTCCATCAGCGTGTTTGAAGAAACGGGCGTGACGCGCCGCAATTATATTCAGGACTGGTTTGACGCGCATCCAAGGGCCACGCCCGAAGAACAGCACGAATTCCTTTCAAAGCGCCGCAATATCAACTTTCTTTTCAACAGGGTAACGGACGAAAAACTGGCCATTGATGCGGGTCTGTACAATTCGCTGATGGTGCAGCTTCTCGTGGGCGATCCGCAGGATCCGCGTATTTCGCCCTATTTCAAGCTGGTGTACGACAATGTGTTCGCCAGAATTTACGAGGTGCTGTAGCCCCCTGCGGCTGTGGATGCTCTCATCTGCGCGCCTCTGGTGGCGGCCCTAATGGTGATAGGGCACCTTGCGCAGGATGCACTCTGCCCGGTAGATTTGCTCAAGCAGTACCACGCGGGCAAGTTCGTGCGGCAGGGTCATGTGCGAAAGGCTGATACAGCGGCTGGCCCGCTGGCGCACGGCCTCGTCCAGTCCCCACGCGCCACCGATGACAAAGCAGGCCCTGCCTCTGGCGTCGTGGTCCATCTGGCGCAGCAGATCGGCCAGTTGGGGCGAGGTAAGGTGCTGGCCGCGTTCGTCGAGCACCAGGGCGATGTCCTGCGGGTCAAGGGCCTCAATGATGCGGCGGCCTTCAAGAGCGTTGCGCTGATCCTGCGGCAGGGCGGAATCACCGTCGCGCACTTCGGTTATGTCCAGCTTGCGCCAGCGGGTAATGCGCGTGGTGTAGTGGGCTGCGGCATCCTTCCAGAACGGCGTTTTCAGCTTGCCCACACTTATGTATTTCAAGGGTTTGCCAGTCATGTCTTCTCGTCTTGTGTTAAATAGCGATATGGCCGCACAGGCTCCGGGCGCGGGCAACGCCGCCGGGGCTCCTGCTGGCATGGATCTGGCCCAGGCGGCCAGATTTTTGCGTGGCGGCGGCGTTATCGTGTTTCCCACCGAAACCTTCTACGGGGTGGGCTGCCTTGCCGCCCATGCAGACGCTGTGGCAAGGGTGTACCAGCTCAAGCGCCGCCCCGTCCACAAACCCTTGCCCCTGCTGGCTGCCAGTACGGCCCAGGTAGACGAAGTGGCAGATCTGGCGGCCATGCCGCAGGGCCTTGTGGCTTTTTGGCCCGGTCCGCTTACGGTGTTGCTGCCCGCCCGTGCCTGCCTGCCACAGGCGCTTGTGAATGCCCAAGGGCTGGTGGCCGTGCGTGTGACCCCGCACCCTCTGGCGGCGCAGCTGGCCATTGAGGCCGGTGGGGCGCTTACTGCCAGCAGCGCCAACCTGAGCGGCGGGGAATCGGTGCGCATACCGCAGCAGCTTGACCCAGCCCTGCTGGATGCCCTGCAGGGTATGGCACGGCAGATGCCGTGGACCAAGGAATGCTCAGGGCAGGCGGAATGCGTGGGAGAGCCACAGACCCAACTGCCATTACTTATTGGCGGGCCACTGCCCGCTGGGGGGCTGCCGTCAACGGTGGTTGAACCCCTAGGCTCTGCCCAGAGGGGGGCAACTGGCGGGCGGGCAGGCAGATCGGCAGGCAGCACTGTTCGGCTGCGAATGGTTCGTGCCGGTGCGGTCAGCGCGGCGGAGCTTGTGGCGGCAGGCTTTTGCGTTGAATAGCCAAAGTCCGCGCAGATTCAGCTGGTAAGGACAATGTATGGGTGGGCTTAGTCGTCCTCTATTTCGGCGGCGTTGAGCCGGTCGCGAATTTCATTCAAAAATCCCACAATGGTCTTTATTTCCTCGGGCGAGCGCGTTGCCATTGTCTCGTCCACCAGTCCATCCAGTTGCGAATGAAAGCCCATGTGGCTGCTGTTTGCGGTCTTGCCTTTTTCCGTCAAAAAAACATTGAGGCGTGTCATCTTGAGCGGGTCCTTGGCCTTGTAGGCCAGCCCCTTGCGTTCGAGTCTGCGTAGCAGTTCTGAAACGCTGCCCTTGGTGACGCCAAGGCAGTCGGCCAGACCGCCCACATGGATGCCCTTGTTGTTGTGTATCGCCATGATGGTGTGGATTTCAGCCATGTGGATGTCCACATCTGTGCCAAACTTGCAGCACTGGCGTTCTATTTCCTGAAAGCGGGTGGCAATGCCCAGCAGGGCGAGGCTTATGGGCGCGCTACGCGGCCCGTGGGCAGCCTCGTGCCCCAGCGTTTTGAGCATGGACTTCTGGATGCGCAGCTCCACTGTATTTTTTTGACCATTTTTTTTCATGCATACTTTGTATGGTATCCATACTTTTTTGTCAATCCGGGTTTTATTGCGTATGCGCGCCAGCAAGGGGTGAATTGTTTCCCGCGCTTGCGACTCGGGTCATGCTGGCTTAGTATGCATCAGTTACGCGCCGTGGCGCGAACCCCAGACGGAGAACGCATGAAACGCCAGGTTATCTGTCCGCACTGCGGCAAAACATATTCAAGCTACAAAAACCCGACGCCCACTGCGGATGTGGTCATTTATGCGCCTGACCGGGGCGTGGTTATCATTCGCCGCGCCAACGAGCCGGTGGGTTTTGCCCTGCCCGGCGGGTTTATTGAAGAGGGCGAATGCGCCGAAACCGCCGCCGTGCGTGAAATGTGCGAGGAAACCGGGCTGGATGTGGAATTGACCGGGCTTTTGGGCGTGTATTCGCGCCCGGATCGCGATCCCCGGCAGCATACCCTGACCGTGGCCTTTGCGGGCAGACCCCTTAACCCTGATGCCCTGCAAGCCGGTGATGATGCAGCCCACGCGGCCTTTTATCCGCTGGACGCCCTGCCGCAGCCTCTTGTTTTTGACCACGCCCAGATTCTGGCCGATTTCAGGGCCGTGCTTGAGGGCAAACGCACCCTGGCGGGCGTGCAACCCCGGTTTGATTCGCCAGCGGCTGCGCCAACCCACGGGGAAGGAGCGTAATGAGCTACCGCAATCTTCAGGAATGCGTGCAGGATCTGGAGGCCAACGGCCATCTGGTGCGCATTGACGCCGAGGTCGACCCGCATCTCGAACTGGCCGCCATCCAGCGGCGCGCCTTCGGGGCCAAGGCTCCGGCCCTGCTGTTCACACGGGTAAAGGGCACACCCTTTCCCATGCTTTCCAATCTTTTTGGCACGCGCGAAAGGCTGCACTTCATTTTTCGCCGCAGTTTGCCCGCCGTGGAGGCCGTGCTGACCGCCAAGGCCGACCCTGCCGCCGCGCTCAAACGCCCCCTGCAGTCGCTCAAAGCCCTGCCCGGTCTGGTAAACATGCTGCCGCAGGTGAGCAGGGTGCGGGCAGAGCAGGCAACTGCCGTGGCCCCGGTGCTGCAATGCCGCTGCAAGCTGAGCGACCTGCCGCAACTGGTCTGCTGGCCCATGGACGGCGGCCCCTTCATAACCCTGCCCCTCGTGTACAGCGAAGACCCCGCCAAACCCGGCGCGGATGCCTCCAACCTTGGCATGTACCGGGTGCAGCTGGGCGGCAACGAATACGCGGCCGACGAGGTGGGGCTGCACTACCAGATTCATCGTGGTATTGGCGCGCACCACGCCCGCGCCCTTGAAATGGGCAAGCCCCTGCCAGTGCATATTTACGTGGGCGGGCCGCCAAGCCTCACCGTGGCCGCCGTCATGCCGCTGCCCGAAGGCCTTTCGGAACTGCGCTTTGCCGGGTTGCTGGGTGGCAGACGCACGGAAATGGCCAGCGTTGCAGGCTTGCCCCTGCCCGTACTGGCTCAGGCCGATTTTTGCATCAGCGGGCATATCATGCCCCAGTGCAAGCCTGAGGGGCCCTTTGGCGATCATGTGGGCTATTACAGTCTTACGCATGATTTTCCCGTGCTCAAGGTGGATGCGGTCTACCACAGGCAGGGGGCCATCTGGCCCTTTACAGCCGTGGGCCGTCCCCCGCAGGAAGACACTGTTTTTGGCGACTTTATCCACGAGCTCACCGGGCCGCTGGTTCCGCAGGTTTTTCAGGGTGTGTGCGATGTGCACGCAGTGGACGCAGCGGGCGTACACCCTCTGCTGCTGGCCGTGGGCAGCGAGCGCTACACCCCGTATGAAGAAGACCGCCGCCCGCGCGAGCTGATCACTGCCGGGCTGCATCTTTTGGGAACCACCCAGACAGCCCTTGCCAAGTACGTGTTTCTGGCAGCGCACGAAGACGCACCCGGTCTTTCGGCCCGCGAGGTGCCCGCCTTTTTGCAGCACCTTCTGGAGCGGGCCGACTTTGCGCGCGACCTGCACTTCATCACCCGCAGCACCAATGATACGCTCGACTACACGGGCGCTGCCCTCAACGAGGGCTCCAAGCTGGTGTGGGCCTCTGCTGGCAAAAAAAGGCGTACACTGGGAACAGAGCTTACCGGTACTGCGGCAGATATGCCGCCCCTGCCAGAGGGCTTTGGCCTCGTACGCGTGTGCGGCCCCGGCCTTGTTGCCATCGGCGGGCCCAAACACCACATGGAACGCAATCAGCCCGACCCGCAGATGGAGGCCCTTGCGCAGGCTCTGGCCCAGTGGCCGGGCCGCGAGGCATTCCCGCTGGTGGTTGTGGCGGATGATGCGGAATTTTGCGCTCAGGCGCTGGACAATTTTTTATGGGTGGCCTTTACCCGGTCAGACCCGGCCACAGACGTGTACGGCGTCAATGCCACCACGCAGGCCCGGCACTGGTCGTGCGAAGCGCCGCTGGTCATCGACGCACGCCTCAAGCCCTTCCATGCCCCCCCACTGGAAGAGGACGCGGCGGTTATTCGCAAGGTGGAAGCCCTGGCAGCGCCGGGCGGCCCCTTACACAACTACTTGTAACATGGGGGAGGCATCGGAATGAAAATCGCCCTATTGCAGTGCAACACCGTTACCGGCGACGTGGCCGGAAACATGGAACGTATCATCAGCACCGCCCGCCAGGCGGGAGCCGCCGGGGCGGACCTGTGCGTAACGCCCGAGCTGGCGCTGTGCGGCGTGGCCCCCGGCCACTACCTGTGCGCCCAGGGCTTTGCCGCGGGTTGCCTCAAGGCCCTGGATGTTCTTGCCGCCGAACTCAAGGACGGCCCATCGCTTCTGGTGGGCGCGCCCGTGCCCAGCGTGTACGCATCCGGTCTGCTTTCCAACGCCGCCGTGCTGGTCGAAAAGGGCGGATGGCAGGTTGTTTCGCGCAAGGTGTACCAGAATCAGGGGCAAAACCCCAGCGTGGCCGAATCTACCGATGAGGATGCCCGATATTTTGACCGTGGCATTTCGTGCGGCATCGTAACCATGGGCGGATGGCGCATTGGCGTTGTGCTGTGTGAAGACGCGCAGAGCGAAGACGGTTCATTCTGGAAAACCCGCTACGCCAGCGGCCACAACCCGCTTATGGAACTGGTGCAGCGCGGCGTGGACGCCCTTGTGCACATGGCGGCGGCCCCCTTCAGCGTGGGCGCGCAGGAAACGGACGAGCACCTGCTTTCGCACGTGGCGGCGCGGCATCACGTACACATGTTTTCGGTCAACATGGTGGGTGGCAACGACAGCCGCGTGTACAACGGGCAGAGCCTCGTGTTTGACCCCACGGGCCAGCTGCTTGCCCGTGGCAAGGCATTTGAGGAAGACGTGCTGGTGGTGGACACCGCCCGCGGGCAGGGCGCGGCAAAAACACCTGAGCCGCTGGCCTCGTGCGTAGAAGAAGACTACTGGCGCGCCCTTGTGCTCGGCACACGCGATTTTGTGTGCAAGTGCGGGGTGAACAAGGGCATTGTGGCCATTTCGGGCGGCATGGATTCTGCCCTTGTGTGCAGCGTGGCCGTGGAGGCTCTGGGCGCGGAAAACGTCACCGGCGTGCTTCTGCCTTCGCCCCACAGCAGTCAGGGCTCGCTGACAGATGCTGACAAGCTGGCAAAAAATCTGGGCATCACCACCGTGACCCTGCCTATCGGCCCGCTCATGGAGGCCTTTGCCACCGCCCTTAAGCCCGGCCTTGATCTGTTTGAAGAAAAGCCGGGCGACGTCACCTTTGAAAACGTGCAGGCCCGCATACGCGGTACGCTCATTACCTCGCTGGCCAACAGGGCCGGTGCGCTGGTGCTCAATACAGGCAACAAGAGCGAGGGGGCCATGGGTTACTGCACACTGTACGGCGATTCTGTGGGCGCGCTGGCGGTTATCGGCGACCTTACCAAAACCCAGGTGTACGCCGTGGGCCGCTGGTACAATGCCCACCGTGGCGCAGAAATCATACCCGACGAAATTTTCACCAAGGCTCCTTCGGCAGAGCTGCGCCCCGGTCAGAAGGATTCGGACAGCCTGCTGCCCTATGAGGATCTTGACCCCATTCTTGAAGATCTGCTGCAGCCCGCAGAGGCCGAATCCGGTCCGCTTTCACCCACCCGAAAGGAAGTGCGCGACAAGCTGTTCCGGGCCGAGTTCAAGCGTCGTCAGGAGCCTCTGGCGATCTATCTGAGCCGTACGCCCTTTGGCGGCGGCTGGCAGACACCCGTGGCGGGGCGTTTCAGCCTGCCCGAAAAATAGGCTGGATGTTGAAAAAGTGACTGACAGGGCGGCGCGGCGTATGTTTTGCCAGCCGCCTGTGGAAAGAGGCGGGGGTTTTTTCTTGAAGCCCGCACCGCACTGGGGTAAGAGCAGTGTGTTGCACAACGCTGATTTGAGTGGAGGATATCATGGCGGAAGCACCGGAGAAAAATCTGGCCCTGGACATTGTTCGCATTACCGAGGCTGCGGCCCTTGCGTCGGCCCGCTGGCTCGGTCGGGGAGACAAGGAAGCCGGAGACGGCGCTGCCGTTGACGCCATGCGCGTCAGCTTCGCCACCCTCAGCATTGACGGCCTGGTCATCATTGGCGAAGGCGAAAAAGACAATGCCCCCATGCTCTACAACGGCGAAAAAGTGGGCAAGGGCAGTGGCCCCAGCCTCGACGTGGCCGTTGACCCCGTGGAAGGCACAAATCTGCTGGCCTATGGCCGCCCCAACGCCATTTCGGTTGTGGGTGTCGCCCCGCGCGGCAGCATGTTCAATCCCGGGCCCAGCTATTACATGCAAAAGCTCGTTGTGGCCCGCGAGGCCCGCAACGTGGTTGATCTCGACGCGCCGGTAAAAGACAATCTGTCCAATGTGGCCAAGGCCATGGGCAAGAGCGTGCAGGACCTTGTGGTCTTTGTGCTCGACAAGCCCCGCCACGAAAAGCTCATTGCAGAAGTTCGCCAGGCAGGGGCGCGCATCCAGCTGCAGACCGACGGCGACGTTGCGGGTGCGCTGATGGCTGTTGATCCCCGCTCTGAAGTTGATATCATGATGGGCACGGGCGGCACGCCTGAAGGCGTACTGGCCGCTTGCGCCATCAAGGGCATGGGCGGGCAGATTCTGGCCCGTCTTGACCCGCAGTCGTATGTGGAAAAAGAGGCCATCACCGAAGCGGGCATTGACGCCCGCGAGGTGCTCACCGTTCATGATCTGGTGCGCAGCGACGACTGCTTCTTCGCGGCCACCGGTATTTCCGGCGGCGATTTCCTGAGGGGCGTGCGCTACAGCGCCAAGCACGCCGTAACGCATTCGCTGGTTTTGCGCGGCAAAACCGGTACCCTGCGGTATGTGGAGTCTTACCATAACATGGACAGACTCGCGAAAATCAGCGCGGTTCGGTATTGAATGAAGAATATTTTATCTCACTCTGGCGTCATTGCGGCGCTTCTATTGGCCCTGCCGCTGGTGGCCTTTGCACCGGCCATTACTGAGGCCGCACAGGCTCCCGCTGCCAAGAAAAAAGCGGAACAACCCGCTGCTGCTGCCACCAGCACAAGCAGCAATGTAAACGTGTACGACAAGCAACCTCCGGTGACGGACAAGGAACTGCTGGACTTTCTCGAGTTGTTGCCCCAGTTCCGTGCCTGGGCCAAGAGCAACAATGAAGAGGCGCACCCTATACTGCGCAACGGCAAGGCAGATTTTCTGTATTCGCCCAATGCCGCAGCTTGGGTGCAGGCGCACAAGTGGAACCCGGTACGTTTTTTCTGCGTAATGGGCCGCATGGCCGCCGCCCTCTCTATTGTTGAGGAAGGCAACGACATGACAGGCGCGCGGTCCAAGGACATGCCCGAGGTTTCAGACGGTGAGCTTGCGCTGGCAAGGCGTCACCTTGGAACCATGCTCAAGGCCGGTGGCGATGCACCGCCCATAAACAAGTAGAAAGTTCTCCGGCCG
Source organism: Desulfovibrio sp. (assembly GCF_009712225.1). NCBI lineage: Bacteria > Pseudomonadati > Thermodesulfobacteriota > Desulfovibrionia > Desulfovibrionales > Desulfovibrionaceae > Desulfovibrio > Desulfovibrio sp. The sequence goes on from NZ_WASP01000001.1 coordinate 44,464, forward strand.
CGCCACATATCTGACAGGGCGCGACTATCTGACCTGCTGATTTGATTTCAAAGGCTCCGGATCATCCGGGGCCTTTTTATTTTGGATCGGTGAAATCTGCAGCAGGGACACTCCACACGTGACTGTGTGGAAAGCACGGGCAGGAGCGGGCAAGCCTGCCGCAGAACAGGGCCAGCCATTGAGAAAAAACAGCAAGGCCCCTCGAAAGGGGCCTTGCGCGGTCAACCCACCAAGGGGTTGGTATATGCCTGCGGAACAGGTTAGTTGGCCGGAGCCTGGGAAGGAGCCGCTACAGGGGCCGGAGTCTGTTCTGCAGGAGCTGCGGGAGCAGCTTCCTTGACAACGTCCTTGGCCAGTTCTTCGGCCGCGTCGGTAGCCGAGGGGGCAGCAGGCGCTTCAGTGGCCGGGGCTACCGGAGCCGTCGGGGCTGGCGCAGGCTCGGTCGTCTGGGGAGCTGCAGCTTCAGGCTGGGTAGCGGCGGGGGCCGCAGAGGGCTCCTGCACGGGAGCGGCGGGCTTTTCAACAGGGGCCGCCGGAGCAGCTTCGGGCGAAGCCGTAGGTGCCACCGCAGGGGCAGCCGGAGCGGCAGCAGGTGCGGGTGCAACCTCAGCCGGTGCTGCCGGAGCTTCGGGAGTTGCCGGAGCAGCAGGAGCAGGCGCAAGAATGGCGCTCAGGGTCTTTACCTGTGCTTCAGGGGTCTTTTCCAGCTGGGGCATAAGCATGAGCGAAGCAGGCTGGGCCAGCACAATGGCAATGGCCGCGCACATCAGCAGCGAACCACTGGTGCCGCAGCGCGCTGCGGGGCGCACAAGGCGGCCAAGCAGCACTGCAGCCACAATACCAATGCCGCCAAGTACGGGCAGGGCCTTGAGGCCGAGCACGGCAGTGCGCTGGCTGTCGCTGAGGGTCATGTGCAAGAGCTTGCCAAGCGCGTCGAGAGTGTAGCCAAAACCGGCCGCCACCAGAGCAATGCTGGCGAGCAGCACGAGCAGGGTCATGATGATGTAGAACAGCTTTGCACCAGCCGGTGAGAGACGCAGCAGGGCCTTGCCCAGCAGCAGGGCGGCCAGACTGGCGGCGCACACGGCAGCGCCAAACATGTCGGCGGCGGGAATGCAGAGCAGGCAGGCGATAACAAGGGCCATCCACAAAAAGGCCATGCCGGCCTTTTCCTTGCGCGAGGCAGCCAGATCAGCGGGGGCGGTGCGCAGTACGCGGCCCCACGAAACGCCGCAGATTACGGCCAGCCAGGGCAGCAGGCCCAGAGCGGCAAAGGCAAGGGGCTTCCACCATATGGTTTTGTTGATGGGCCAGGTAACAAGGTGTTCGCCAAGATTTTTAAGGTAGCCCTGCGGCTGCTGCCACAGCATGACCACGGCGAGCCAGATGCCCACCAGGACCAGCAGCAGCGCAAAACCCAGCAGGCCGTCAGGCTTCTGCGCACGGCGGAATCCGCAGCGCCAGAACAGGAAGGCGAGGCTGGTCAGCACGGGCAGCAGCATGTAAAAGAGCCCGCCGGTGAGCCCGGCCAGGGCAGCCAGCACAAAACCAAAAGGAACCGTAAGGGTTGTGCCGGGTTTTTGCCAGCCGTGGCACAGGCAGGCCAGCGAAAGCAGCGTGAGTGCGGCGGCCAGGGCTTGCGGCCCCACATAGGTGGAGAGTGGCGCAAAAATGGGCGCGCAGAGCAGCAGCATGCCGCCAGCCAGCGCAGCCTTGCGATCGAGCCCTGCAACACGGCCCAGTACCCACACGGCCACAAGGCTCAGCAGGCAGCCCGCCATGGCGGCAAGGGGAAAAAGCAGGTGGGCAAACTGCGGCGCAAGCTTGGTCAGCAGGGTGTCAATGCCGCGCAAAAACCAGAAAAATACGGGCCACTGGGCAAGGCCGTCGCCAGCAGGGGCAAGCCACATGCCGCTTTGGGTGGTTTGCGCAAAGGTCACAATGCCCGCTGCTTCGCTGGGACAGTATACGCTGTGCCCCATGAGGGCAGGCCAAGCCTGGGCCAGCATGATGAGCAGCAGCATCAGGGGGCCAGCAAGGCTGGCCGCATCAAAAAGACTGTCGCCAAAGCCGGGAGTGGCTGGCTGGGCAGCCTGAGCTGCGGGTTTGGCGGAAGAAGCGGCATTGCCAGACTTGCCGGTGTTGCCGAACATTCCCCTGAAACCCTTGGCCGCAATGGTTACCGGACGTGACGCGCCTGAGCTGGAGTCTTCCGCGTTGGAGCTTTGCTGGCTGGAGGCCGCCTGTGCGGCGGGCTCGGCGGCAGAGGCAGACGGTTGGGAAGCGGCAGCATTTTGCGTAGCGGCGGTGTGTTCACCCTCCGCGCTGGGCTGCTGGCCCCCCGGCTGACAGGCAGCCTGGCCTTCGGGATTCTGGGCGCTGTTCTGGGTCATGGCATCGCTCCTTCATGCGTTTTCGGCTCACCAAGCAGTACATGCCGGGCCTGGCGGGCTTCGAGGTCAATTTCCAAGGCGCGTCCGGCCTTAGACATGCTCTGGCCACTTTGCACGTCGCGTGCAGGGCCTTGCGCGTCTGCGGGCAGGGGGCAGACAATATGTTGCTTTTTATCTGAAAAATTCGCTGCAAGCAGCCAGTATCCGCCACCGGGCAGGGAGCTCAGAGTTGCCACGCAACCCGTGGGACCGGTGGTAACCTGCACCAGCCGCCCTCCCGCCAGACCGGCTGCGCGCCTGCCTTGCAGGATGCGGGCAATCTGGCGCGCAAAACTCGTTTCGCGGCTCCACTGCATATCAAGCGGGCCAAAGGCCAACGGAGCCGGTGCTTGCCCGCCAGCCTGGCCACTGGTGGCCCAAAGGGCCACTCCGCCAGCTTCGGAAGCTCCCTTGCCGGAACCCTGCGGCAGACCAAGCGCGCCTGTTATATCCTGCGGACTCAAAAATGTCAGGCCCGGCAAACCCATGCGCCAGCTGAGCAGCAGCAGGCAGGCCGATTCCATGGCGGGCGTGCTTTCGGGCCGTATGGCCTTTGTGTCGTCGAGGCCCAGCGCCCGCGCAGACAGCTCCGCCTGTGTAACGGGCAGGCCATAAGCATCGGGCGAGCCCTTGGCGAGCTGCTGGGCACGACGCACAAGAGCCTTGCCATCCGGCAGGTCAAGCAGGGGCCGCCAGTCCACATACTGCCTGTCGCGCAAACCGCGCGCAAGGCGGCTGTGATCGACGCCAGTCGCCAGCGAGGCCTTGAGCAGGGCGGCCAGCGGTGCGGCATCGCCGCTCAGCAGGGCGTAGCCAGCCGCTGCAGGGGTGATGCTGTCGCGGCTGAAGTCCACGGCAGTGGCAAGCACAGTGCGTGTCAGCGAGGGAGGCAGAATGTCGTCCTGCACGGCCCACCCGCCATAGCGGTGCACTTCGCCCGCCAGAGATTCAAGGGCCACTATGCCGGGCACAAGCGCGCCCGCATCGCCAACAGTACCGATGCGGCCTTCGGCCTGCGCGTCCAGCCCCATGAGGGGTTCAAGCCTGATACCCGCAAGTGTTTGCTGCTGCAGGCCGGTGTGCTGGATAACCGAGGCAGAGAACACCCGTCGGGCCTGACCCGATGGGTCCTGCCACAGCAGCACGGGGCGCAGGGCATTGCCGCTGTATCGGTACACCCAGCGCCGCACCTGACCATCTGCGCCACGGATTTCGCCGGTCACGGCCCATCCGCCGGGGGTGGCCCAGTCTACGCCATCACGCCGCAGCATGTCGGGAATAATGCCACGCTTGCGCAGCTCCACAAGGGCGGTTTCGCGCAGGGGCAGGCAGTCCCATTCGCCAGCGGTTGTGGGCAGAATGCTCCAGTCTTTTTGCGGCACAGCCATCATGGCATACAGGCCGTCAAAGCGCGAGGCCCGGCGCGCCTGAAGTATGAAATCCGGCCCGAGTCCCGTGGCCGCAGGAGGCAGTTCACCGCCCATCTGCATGTGGGCCTGGTCAAACTTTTCCGCAAGTCGGTTGAAATCGTCGCCAGCGCCCAGAGTGGGATCAATCCGCAGAGAAGTGACGTTGTCACCCGTTTCAGAGGCCGCGTCGGGCTGCGCCGAGGCCGCGTGGGTGCTCCAGATATCGCCCTTCTCACCCGTTGGGGCCAGAAAAAGCCCGCCAAAGCCCACCTGCGTCAGCAGTGTGTCCAGCCCCGGCTGGGCAAGCGCTCGCAGGGCTGGCTGCCCGCCAGCAAGACTGTGGGGATTTACGTCAAACCAGTTTGGCGCGGCAGTGAGCAGCAGGGGCACCCGACGGGCAGAAGCGCTGTTGCGCCAGATAAGGTCTGTGCCGGAAACCTGTCCCGTGAGCTCCTGGGTGGAGCCGAGCATGGACTGTCGCTCAAGCCATTGCAGGTAGCCCGGGTCGGCACGCGGCAGAAGAGCGGCGCTGCCCGATGGCTGCTCGCGTCGAAGCGCGTTTTCGTGCCCACTGCGCCCACTGCGTGAGGTGCAGGCGGCCAGTATAACGCACAGTGCAATGCTCAGGACCATGCACAAGGCAGGCCGCAGCACAAGCGGCAGCAGGGCTGCCAGCCCGCACTTCTGCGGTTGACCGGACCGATGGCAATAAGAACGCTGCATGGGCATGGCCGTTAGGCTTTGGCCGCTTCTTCCTCGGCCTTGGCCGTGTTCCACAGCTCGTCCTTTTCATCAAGGGTGAGGGCTGCAAAATCACGGTTCTGCTCGCGGGCGATTTCTTCCATTCGGGCAAAGCGCTTGAGAAAACGGCGGTTGGCGTAGTCCAGCGCCTCGTTGGCCTTGATACCCTTGCGGCGGCCAAGTTCGGCAATGCTGAACAGCAGGTCGCCCAGCTCGTGTTTCTGGGCTTCCTGATCGGTACCGGCAGAAACGTCGAGCCATTCCAGCCATTCGGCTTCCACCTGCTGTTCAACCTCTTCATCGGCCTCCCAGGTGAAGCCCACACGGGCCGCCTTGGAGTTGATGCGGTAGGCCTTGGCGAGCGGGGGCAGGCTTTCGGGCAGGGTGTCAAAGAGGCCCTTGGGCTTGCCTTCGTCGTCGGCGTGCTCGGCGCGCTTGATTTTTTCCCAAGCCTTGAGCTGTTCGTCCAGACTGTCAAAAACTGTGTTGCTGAACACGTGCGGGTGGCGGCGGATCATCTTGGCGCGGTTGTTGTTGAGGGCGTCGTCAAAGGTGAACTGGCCCTGCTTTTCGTACATGCGCGCCACAAAAAGCAGCAGAAAGGCCACGTCGCCCAGTTCTTCGCGTATTTCGGCCACATCGCCAGAGCGAATGGCGCTCACCAGTTCGTGGCTTTCTTCAATGATATATTCTGTCAGGCTTTCGGGGGTTTGCTCCTTGTCCCAGGGGCAGCCGTCGGGCGCGGTGAGCTTGTCGATAATCAGCTGAAGTTCTTGAAGAGCGGTCTTTTCCATGATGCAAATTTCCTTGGTAATTCGGCAGTTAAATGCCCAGGCGGGCGGTGAGGTCGGGCGGCAGCCAGCCGTGTACCTGGGTCATGAGCGCGTTAAAGTAGGGCAGTGCGCGTGAGTGCTGCATAAAGGGAGCACCCGCGAAAAATTTTTGCAGAAACAGCAGGGCCAGCGAGCACAGCAGTACGCCCTTGGCAAGGCCGAGCATGCCGCCAGCCAGTTTGTCGGCCCATGAAACAAAAGAGAAGGAGAGTATTTTTTGCAGGATGCGGGCAATTATGGCCACAGAAATGATCACACCCAGAAAAATGAGCACGTAGGCGGCGATGATGCGCCACGAAGGGTCGACAATGAGGGTTAGACGTGGGGCGAGCAGACTGTGATAATGGTGCGCGGCCCAGAAACCGCCCAGCAGCGACACCAGGCCGGCCACCTCGCCCACGAAACCGTGAATAAAGCCACGTGTGCCAAAAAAAACCAGTATGAGCACTATGATGAGGTCGAAAATGTCCTGACCCATGCGTTCTCCGTTGCGACTGTGGGAATCCTTGTATGGTTCGCTTCGTGAAGGCTTGTGCGCCGAGGCCTTTGACCTGCGGCGGGGCAGAGCATAGCAGATGCGTGCGCGCGGCACAATGCGCCCTGCGGGCACTTCGGCCCACCCCGCAGTGCTACTGGCTGAGCCCCTGCGGCAGCAGGGGCAGCACCTGTGCCAGAGTCATTGGGGCCAGCAGCAGGGCCACTACACCGGGGTCTGGCTCTGCAAAAATATGGGGATAATCTACCTCGCCAAACTGCGGGTGCACGGTAAAGGCCAGCTGCTCCGGCCCCTGGGGGCAAAATTGCGCGTCCACGCCGGGCTTGTTGCCTCTGGCGTCGAGCCGCCGCCACTGGTGCTGGTCTTTGAGCCACACGGCGTTGAGCCCGTGCAGCACCCGCTTGAGGGTCGTGCTCGTCAGCCAGCCCCAGCAGCTGGTAGCAAAAACCTGTGGCAATGCCATTGGCCCTGAGCAGGGCCGCCAAAAGGTGGGCCTTGGCGTAGCACAGGCCTTCGCCAACGCGCAGTACATCCGAGGCGCGGCAGGTAACTGCCGTGCCGCCGCAGTCTATGGAATGGGCAATGTGATCGCGCACAAAAACATAGGTTGTTTCAATGAGCTCCATTTCTGTTGCACATGCTGCCGCAATGCTGGTGGCCTTGGCCCTCACGGCAGGGCAATGGAAATCGATTATGTCCGATTTGCTCAGGCAGGCTTGCGGTGCTGGGTGGAATTGGTGCATCATTATAAAACTATATCACAGGCACGCGGCATGCGCAAAATTAAGGGCGCGCCCGTGGCGGGAGGCGCATGGAACATTTGCAGGGCCGCGTGGCGGGCGTTGTGCTGGCGGGGGGGCTTTCTACCCGCATGGGGCGCGACAAGGCCCTGATGCGCTTACACGGGCCGGACAGGCCCGACCTTCTGGCGCGCGCACATTCCCTGCTGGCAGAGCTGCTGCCCCGGTGCTGGGTTTCGTGTCGGGCAGATACCCCGCGCAAAGGATACGAGTGCCTTTTTGATGCAAAGCCGGATCAGGGCCCTGCAGCGGGCATACTGGCGGCGCTGCATGCGGCGCAATCGCAAGGCTTTGCTGCAGTGCTGGCTCTTTCGTGTGATATGCCCCTTATGGACGCTGCCACTCTGCGCAGGCTTCTGGCCGCACATGCGGCGGCACCGGCTGGCACACTGGCCACTCTCTATGTTGATGCGGAAAGCGGCAGGCCAGAGGCGCTTGCGGCAGTATACGAAACAGCATCGCTGCCCCTGTTTGAAAAATGGCTTGCCATGCCCGGTGGCCGCCTCAACTGCATTGTGCCGCAGCAGTATCAGCGCTGCCTGCCCTACAGTGTGGAAGAATCACGCCCCTTTGTGAACCTGAACCGCCCGGAAGACGTAAAAACGGTGCTGGATATTCTTGGCGTGTCTCTTTAAAGTTTTTTGGCTCACGGTATCTAATACAAACGTGATAATACGCGACCGCATACTGGCCGCCCGTAATATTTGTCCTCCGGCGCAGCTGCGCGTCTGCCCGGAATGCGGAATGAACAGCGCGCGAACAACTTTGTCGGGGCAGCGCCATTGGGTGCCCTGCGGCAATCTGGAGCAGACATGGATATTGGGGCTTATACGTTTAAGGAATTTCGCCAGCTTGCAGAAAATTTTCATGGTTATGCGGCTCCCGGTCTGCTTGTGGGCGGGTATATGGTTGAACTGGCCAAGCGCCATCTGCCCGAGGGCACACTGTTCGAGGCAGTGGTGGAATCTGGCAAGTGCCTGCCCGATGCCGTGCAGCTGCTCACCCTGTGCAGCATTGGCAACAACTGGATGAAGATTCACAATCTGGGGCGTTACGCGGTTTCGCTGTTTGACAAACACACGGGCGAAGGTGTGCGCGTGAGCCTCGACCCGGTGAAAATGGCCGCGTACCCCGAGCTCAAGGCCTGGTTCTTTAAGGAAAAAGCAAAAAAAGATCAGGATATTGCCCTGCTGGAATCAGAGATTGAAACTGCTGGCGACTCCATCTGCAATGTTGAGCCCATTACCGTGAAGCGTCGTTTTATCGGGCACAAGCACATGACCCGCATACTTTGCTGCCCTGTGTGCGGCGAGGCATATCCGGTGGAGGACGGCCCCGTGTGCCGTGGCTGCCAGGGCGAGGCCCCCTATGTTTCTGCGCGGCGCGAGCTCAAGGAAGACTGTCAGGCTCTTGCCGCAGAGCGCCACAAGGCTGCCGCTGGCGTGCGTGTGGTGCCGGTGGAAGAAGCCGTGGGCAAAACCGTGGCCCATGACATGACGCGCATTGATCCCGGTCAGTTCAAGGGGCCGGAATTCAAGGCCGGGCAGCGCATCTCTGTGGGCGACATATGCCGTTTACAGCAGATGGGCCGTTTTCATGTGGCTGTTACCGATGATACGGCCACGGGAACCGGCTCCTCCAGCCCGGAGGCACTGGTTCACGAAGACGAGGCTGCAGAAATTTTTGCCCGCCGCATGGCAGGCGAGGGCGTGACCTACGAGCTGCCGCCCCACGAAGGCAAGATTGATTTCAAGGCTGCCTGTAATGGTCTTTTCTGCGTGGATGTGGAGCGTATGACGCGCTTCAATCTTGTGCCCGAGGTCATGGTTGCCTCGCGCCAGGACGGCACTCTGGTCAAGGAGGGCGGTGCCCTGTGCGGTACGCGCGCCATCCCGCTGTACATCACCCGCGAGCGCATGTCGCAGGCGCTGGAGGCGCTGGAAGGCGGGCCGCTGTTTCGCGTGCTGCCCCTGCGCAAGGCCCGTGTGGGCATTCTGGTGACCGGCACCGAAGTGTTTCAGGGAATCATTGAAGACAAGTTTATTCCTGTCATCACGGCCAAGGTAACTATGCTCGACTGCAACGTGGTGCGTACCGATATCGTGCCCGACGACAAGGCCATGATGCGCGCCTCTGTGGCCGCCATGCGAGAGGCCGGGGCCGACCTTTTGATTACCACAGGCGGGCTTTCGGTAGACCCGGACGACGTGACCCGGCAGGCCCTGGTTGAGGCGGGCCTTACCGATGTGCTGCACGGCGTGCCGGTGCTGCCCGGAACCATGAGCCTCATGGGCCGCATACCCGGCCCGCAGGGTGACATGCAGGTGCTGGGTGTGCCCGCCTGCGCCCTGTACTACAAAACCACCTTCCTTGATCTGGTGTTGCCGCGCATGCTGGCTGGCCGTGGGCTCACCCGTGCCGAGGCCGCCCGCATGGGCGAGGGCGGCTACTGCCTGTCGTGCCATACCTGCACCTATCCCAAGTGCTGGTTTGGCAAATAACTGCGGTTGCCAGTAGCACCAAAAAGCAACAACGCTGTTTCAGAGGCTCCGGCTCCGGTCGGGGCCTTTTTTATTTTTCTGCAAAATTATTGCCCGTGAGCCCAGTAAATGTGAATGAAAAAGAGTAATGATTTCAGCATTGCTTATTTGGAAATATGTACATTTATTGTGACAATAACACATTACTGTGTTGTCTGTTTGTGCGGCATCAGTCTGAAATGGCAGAAGAATCTATTATATTGAGAAATAGATCACAAATTGGTTAACTTCATTTAAATATCTGTAACTATCTTGCGATATCACGTTTTTTTAAGTATGGTGATAACAAATCTCCATCATTGTTACAGACGCCGCATGCCGGGCGTTGGTTAAGGCTGAATTTCGGCCCTTCCGTTGTGTGACAGGCCAAAAAAAGGAGTATCATCATGAAAAGCACCCGGAGGAGTTTCCTCAAGGGCGTCGGTGCAGGAGTTCTCTGCCTCTCATTGGGGCAGCTGGGCTTCGACCTGGGCGAAGCCCAGGCTTACGCCGTAAAACTCAAAATAGAAGGCGCCAAGGAAGTCATCAGCGTCTGTCCGTTCTGTTCGGTATGCTGCCAGGTCATTGCCTATGTGCGTGACGGCAAGCTTGTTTCGACAGAAGGCGACCCTGATTTCCCCGTCAATGAAGGTGCGCTCTGCGCCAAGGGCGCAGCGCTCTTCAGCATGTACACCAATGATCACCGTCTGAAAAAGCCGCTTTACCGCGCGCCCAACAGCGATCACTGGGTGGAAAAGGACTGGGACTGGACTCTTGCCCAGATCGCCCGCCGGGTGAAAGATACTCGCGACAAGGATTTTATTCTCAAGAATGCAAAGGGGCAGTCGGTTAACCGGCTCGATTCCATCTTCTGGATGGGAACCTCGCACGCTTCCAACGAGGAATGTGCAGTCATTCACCAAGCAATACGCGGCCTGGGTGTTGTCCATATGGACCACCAGGCACGGGTCTGACACAGCCCCACTGTTGCGGCTCTGGCAGAGTCGTTCGGACGCGGTGCTATGACGAACCACTGGATCGATATCAAGAATAGCGATGCAGTGCTTATTATCGGCAGCAATGCCGCTGAACATCATCCTGTCGCCTTCAAGTGGGTTATGCGGGCCAAGGACAACGGGGCCGTGCTCATGCACGTTGACCCCAAGTTCTCGCGCACGTCTGCCCGGTGCGACTTCCATGTGCCTTTGCGCTCGGGAACGGACATTCCTTTCCTTGGCGGTATGGTCAACTACATTCTGGAAAACAAGCTGTACTTCAAGGAATATGTTGAAAAGTACACCCATGCCGGCTTTATTGTTGGCAAGGATTACGCTTTCAGCGATGGCCTTTTCAGTGGCTATGATCCGGTTACGCGCACATACGACAAAAAGACGTGGGCGCTGGAAATGGACGCTGACGGCAAGCCCGTGGTTGATCCCACCTTCCAGAACGAACGTTGCGTCATCAATATGATGCGCCAGCACTATTCCCGCTACACGCTCAAAAATGTTTCCGACATCACGGGCGTTTCGCAGGAAAATCTGCTCAAGGTCTACAAGGCCTTCTGCGCTACGGGCGGCCCCAACAAGGCTGGCACCATCATGTACGCCCTGGGTTGGACACAGCACACCGTGGGCGTGCAGAACATCCGTCTTTCCTCGCTGATCCAGCTTTTGCTGGGCAACATTGGCGTGGCTGGCGGCGGCATCAACGCCCTGCGTGGTGAACCCAATGTGCAGGGCTCCACTGACCACGCCCTGCTGTACAACAACCTGCCCGGCTACCACGGCACCCCGCGGGCCCCGTGGCAGACCCTGGCCGACTACAACAAGGCCAATACGCCGGTGACCAAGCTGCCCAACAGCGCCAACTGGTGGAGCAACCGGCCCAAGTACATTGCCAGCCTGCTCAAGGGCTGGTTTGGCGACGAAGCCACGCCTGAAAACGACTTCTGCTACAGCCTGCTGGCCAAGCTGGAGCCGAACGAAGACTGCTCGTACATGTTTGCCATGGACAAGGTCTATCAGGGCAAGATGCGCGGCGGCTTCATCTTTGGCGTGAACCCCATGAACAGCTTCCCCAATACCAACAAGATGCGCGCCGCTCTGGACAAGCTGGACTGGCTCGTGTGCTCCGAACTGCATAATTCGGAAACCACGGACAACTGGAAGCGTCCGGGCGTGGACCCCAAGGCCTGCAAGACCGAAGTGTTCTTGCTGCCCTCGGCCCACCGCATTGAAAAAGAAGGCACCATCAGCAACAGCGGCCGCTGGTTGCAGTGGTTTGACCAGGGCGTCAAACCCGGCGGCGAGGCCCGTAACTTTGCCGATATCGTGGTGCCCCTGTTCAATAATATCCGTGAACTCTACAAGACCGAAGGCGGCGTGCTGCCCGAGGCCATCCTCAAGATGAACTGGCCCGAAAAGTACGACGCTTCCGACTGGGCGCGCCGTATCAACGGCTTCTTCTGGGCCGATGCCAAGGTGGGCGACAAGCAGTACAAGCGCGGCCAGCTCGTGCCCGTTTTTGCTGCGTTGAAGGACGACGGAACGACCTCGTCTCTCAACTGGATCTACACCGGCAGCTGGACCGAAGAAGAGGGCAACAAGTCCAAACGCCGTAATTCCAGCCAGACACCCATGCAGGCCAACATTGGCCTGTTCCCCAACTGGTCGTGGTGCTGGCCGGTAAACCGCCGCATTCTGTACAACCGCGCTTCTGTGGACGTGAACGGCAAGCCCTTCAATCCCAAGCGCGCTGTTATTGAATGGGACGGCACCAAGTGGGTGGGCGACGTGCCCGACGGCCCCTGGCCGCCCATGGCCAATGAAGGCGGCAAGCTGCCCTTCATCATGGTAAAGGACGGGCATTCCCAGTTCTTTGCCGCTGGCCCTGCCGACGGTCCTTTCCCCGAGCACTACGAGCCCGCGGAAACGCCTCTGGCGAGCCATCCCTTCTCCAAACAGCTGAGCAGCCCGGTGTACAAGTTCCATACCTCTGATATGGACAAGATTGCCGCACCGGCTGACCCCAACTACCCCTATGTGCTGACCACCTACAGCCTCACCGAGCACTGGTGCGGCGGCGGCGAAACGCGCAATGTGCCCAACCTGCTTGAAACAGAACCGCAGCTCTATGTTGAAATGAGCCCGGAACTGGCCAAGGAAAAGGGCATCAAGAACGGCGACGGCGTCCTTCTTGAAAGCATTCGCGGCACATGCGAGGCCATCGCCATGGTGACGGTGCGCATTCGTCCCTTTACGGTTATGGGCAGAACAATCCACCTCGTGGGTATGCCCTTCGCCTTTGGCTGGACCACGCCCAAGTGCGGCGACTCCACCAACAGGCTGACCGTTGGGGCCTATGACCCCAACACCACCATTCCTGAATCCAAGGCCTGCTGCGTCAATCTGCGCAAGGCTGATAAGCTGACCGAAATAGGCTAACACGCCGGGCGCACTCCCAGTGGGAGTGCGCCCGCCAAGGAGCATTGCTATGCCGAAGACTTTTTTGATCGACACCACACGGTGCACGGCATGCCGGGGCTGCCAGTTGGCCTGTAAGGAATGGCATGACCTGCCTGCCAATGAAACCAAGCAGCGCGGCACACATCAGAATCCGCCGGATCTGAACCCCAACAATCTTAAAATTGTTCGTTTTCGCGAGCGCATGAAGCCCGATGGCACGGTTGTGTGGAACTTCTTTCCCGACCAGTGCCGCCACTGCCTCACGCCCGTCTGCAAGGATGTGGCCGATATGGCAGTGCCCGGGGCCATTATCAAGGACGCCAAAACCGGTATGGTCATCGCCACCGACAAAAGCGCCCAGCTGAGCCCGCAGGACGCGCAGGCCGTCATTGACGCCTGCCCCTACAACATTCCCCGTCTCGATCCCAAGACCAAGCGCCTGACCAAGTGCGACATGTGCATTGACCGCGTGACCGCTGGCATGCTGCCCATCTGCGTCAAAACATGCCCCACGGGAACCATGGCCTTTGGCGAAAGGGAAGAAATTCTGCCCATGGCCAAAAAGCGGCTTGAAATTGTCAAAAAGACCTTCCCCAAGGCATTTTTGGCAGATGTTCAGGACGTGAGCGTCATTTACCTGCTGGCAGAAGAAAAAGAACACTACTACGAACACGCGGCCTTTATGTAGGACGAGTGCTGAAGGCTCCCGCAGTCTGACCGCTGCGGGAGCCGGAAAAACCAGAGCGGGGGCTTGGCAAATCTTTCGCTTTAGTTCAACATTTGGGCAAGATCGACAAAGTCGCATGCACGGTGTGCGAAGTATATGTTGCTGGTGTGGCCCGCTGTTTTTTTGCATCACTTGGATAGAGCTTGTTCATATTGGATGACGTTGGTGGCTGTGCGCAGCAACCCCGCGGAGCTCGGACGCTGCGATAGTGCGTTTGCTCCGGGGCAGTCGTCCTGCATGCCTTGAAGGTTGCCCTTCACGGCGAACAGCTCTGGATAGCGGCCGGGGCATCTCCCCGGCAATTGGAGTATTAATGGCTGCTACAAGGCAAACCGTTGCCCAAACCCTTGAAGAAGTTATTACCTGGCGTCCTGTACTTGCACCGGTGCTGCGCTCGTTTGAGCCGCTGCTTACCGCTCAGGAAGAGCTTGTTGGCGAGCTGGCTGAAAACCTGAAAAAACAGGGTGTGAAACTGCCCCAGAGCCAGGCCGAGCGCATGGAACAGGGTGTTTCGCTGCTGGCAGACGCAACCTTTGCCGGGTTTGCCCCGGCAGTGCGCACAAGCGCGGAAAAACTGCTGCCCCTGCTGTGCCGCATGGATGCAGTTGTTCCTTATAAGGCCGCATTTACTGACTTTTTTTTGAAATCTGACAAAACTGAAGCTCAAAAAATTGAAGAACTTGTTGCCGCTGTTGTGTCAGGAAACAAAAAAGAAATTGAGGGGCTGGCCGAAAAAATCGGGGTTGACCCTCTGGTGCTGCATTTTGCGGCAGGGTTTGTTGTCGCTCCGGTTTTGCATGCGCTGACTGTGCTTGTGGCATCAGCTGGCGACGAAGCCCCCTGGGAAGTGGGTGACGTGTGGCGGCAGGGCTATTGCCCCGTGTGTGGTGCTTTGCCCACCATGGGTTGGATGGACAAGCCCTCCATTGATGAAAAAAATGCCTTTCTTGCCGGCGGTGGCGGTAAAAAGCACCTGCACTGCGGCACATGCGGTGCGGACTGGAAGTTCCGCCGCGGCGCATGCCCTGCATGTGGCGAAGAAGGCAGTGGCGTTATGGAGCTGCTGCGTGAAAGCGGCAAGGCAGCCCATGGCGAACGGCTTGACTGGTGCACCAAGTGCAAGTCGTATTGTCCGGGAGTGGATTTGCGCGAGCGAGAATTTGTGCCAAATCTTGATGCCCTTGCTCTCGGCATGATGCATCTGGATATGGTGGCGGCCCGCAGAAAGCTCAAGCCGGTCAAACCGTCGTTCTGGAACATGTTTTAGCCGTTCCACCAGTGATTTTGGAATATTTTTTCATGGTGTGGCACGGCGGCTATGCAATATTTGAACCGGATTGTTGCGCTGTTTAATTGTCTCCAGTATGGATATCTTTAAAGATTGCACATGGGTGGCATTATAGGGTAAAACAACCGGCGTGGTGATTGTGGAGGGTGGTGTTGTGCCGCCAATGGCGAGTCGGGGGCCAGGCTCCTGAGCTGTACGAACCCAGTAGGAGGAATTACTGATGAAATATGTGACCTTGTTGCTGCTTGCGTTGAGCCTGGTGTGGGTTGGCGCGGCGCAGGCGCGTGATATCAAGGAAATGTCGCAGGTCATCAAAAAGCCCATTGAGATTCCTGGTGGCACATCCGCTCGCATGAGCGTCATGTTTCCCCACACGGCTCATAAAGGCATCAACTGCATGCACTGCCACCACGAAATGAGCGGTGACAACCGCTACGTTGCCTGTACCGAATGCCACGTCACCCCCGGCGCGCGTGAACGCGACTCCATGAGCATGTTTATGGCCTTCCACTCCAAGAACGGCGACCGTTCCTGCTACGGCTGTCACTCGCAGAAGGCGCAGGAAAATCCCGCCAAGTACGGCGCCAAGTTCAAGGGCTGCCGCCCCTGCCACATGGCCGCCAGCGCCCGCGAAGCCGCCAAGCAGAAGTAGCGCATATCAACAAGGGGCTCATGCCCTTCAATAATAGACAAGGCCCCTCATTGGGGCCTTGTCTATTATTGAAGGGTACAGCAGCGAGTGAAGCCGTATGGCAGACGCGGGCATGTGCCCGCCAAAAGAAAGCACAGAGAGAGGGAGCCGGCAAAAGAGGGCAGGCCAGAGGTATCAGGGCTATACCTATAAGCCCGCTGAGGTCACAGCCAGCAGCTTCATCCATGCAAAATACCAGGCAGTGAATCAAAAAAAGGGCGTTTTACAACGCCCTTGAATGTGTAGCT
This sequence comes from Desulfovibrio sp., assembly GCF_009712225.1. NCBI lineage: Bacteria > Pseudomonadati > Thermodesulfobacteriota > Desulfovibrionia > Desulfovibrionales > Desulfovibrionaceae > Desulfovibrio > Desulfovibrio sp. The sequence continues at coordinate 60,115 of NZ_WASP01000001.1, forward strand.
GCCAGAGTCGCCAGTGTCGTGTTTACAGCCCCAGCTGGGACAGCATGTCGTCAATGGCTCCCTGCGAAACGCCTGCCTTGTCCGGTCCTTTAAGCTCACTGCGCCCCTGGTTGAATTCCTTCACTGCCTGACGGGCTTCGTCCTGCAGTTCCTGAACATTTTTGGTGGGGTCTTTTTCAGCGGCATCCAGCAGCAGGCCCGACGAAACGTACAGCTCCACAACCATGGCTTCAATCTGGTTCAGGGCAGAAACCACGCGTTTGATGCGTTGGCCCGTGATGTCCTGAAAGCTCAGGGTGGTCATCAGAGTCGTAAGGTCCTTGCCAAGCCGGAAATTGTTTGTCTCAAGCTGTATTATGCGCGCGGGGTCGGCCGCTTCGCTGCGCAGTTCGCTCAGAACCGCGTCATTTTTTTCCTGAAATTCAAGCTGTCTTTCAACGATTTCCATAATGGTCATCGTGGCATTTTCAGTATCTTTCAGCACTTCATCGAGCTGGCTTGAAGCCTCAAGAAAAAGAGCGTCGGGGTTTGGGGGGGGCAGTGGCTGACCTTTCGACGCAGCTGAAACACGCTGAAAAATGTCTTTGAGACCCTGGCGCATTTCAGTGCTGATCTGCTTGTAAACAGCGGCTTCGGGCTTTTCTTCGCTCATGCCCGTCCCCTTTGCGCGCGGCGCGGTTAAGTTGGTATGTATAAATCAGCTCTGCCATGCTGGGCACGGCAGAGCTGATTAACGTTACTTGTTGGTCTTAAGGAAGGTCTTGGCGCGAGCCGCTTCGGGCGAGTTGGGGTATTTCTTGATCAGCTCTTCAAGGCGGGCCTTGGCGGCGGCAGCCTGATTGAGCTTGCTGAAGCTGATGCCCTGCTTGAGGTAGGCACCGGGTGCGCTGGAGGACGAGGGGTACTTCTTGATGACCGCGTCATAAGCCAGCGCCGCGTCGGCAAACTGGTTGCGCTGGAAGTAGCACTCGGCCAGGTAATACTGGGCTTCGGGAGCCTGACTGTGGTCTTTGTAGTTTTTCAGAAAATCAGAAAACGAGCGCTGAGCTTCATCGTACTTTCTGGCATTGTACGAATTTACACCGGCGTCAAAAAGCGCCAGCGAAATGTCTTTTTTGGGAGCCTGAACCTGCGGCTCGGGCTGGGGGCTGGGCTGGCCCCATGTGCTGGAACTGGGGTTGATGACGCCCTGAGGCGGCGTGGAAACCGCGCCCTGGTCGCCCGCGGCAGAAGCCGCCGCATAGCCCGTGGTGCCAGCTGCCAGACCGCCAGCGGCGGCCTGCCCGTAAGAGGGCTGCCCATAGCTGGGCTGGCTGAAAGCGGGCGCAGCCTGAGGAGCAGCCTGAGGAGCCGCCTGGGGCGCAAACTGGGGTGCAGAGCCGGAACCACCGCTGCTCATGGGATCACCCAGATTCAGGTTCAGCGCCATGCTGCGCTCAACCTGACGCAATGCTTCGTCGTGCGCACGCACGCGGGCCACCAGGGCATGTGCGCCACCGGCATTCTGAATGTCGTCAAGCTGCCCCTTGAGCGTGTTTACTTCCTGACGCAAGGTCTGAAGCTGGTTCCAGGCATCGGCCTGAGCCGGTTGCATCTGGCGCAGCTGCATGTCTTGCTGTTGCACCTGCTGTTCCAGTGAAATGCTGCCGTTGCCGCTGCTGGTGCTGCCGCCCATGCAGCCACTGAGGGGCAGAGCCGTGCAGGCCAGGGCCAGAATGTACAGAGAACGGAGTGTGCGCATAGTACCCTCTTTCAATTTTGCACTTTTCCCAGAACTTTTTTACGTCCGGTGAAAATATAGATTATTCCTCCCACAATCGGCAGAAAAACTACCAGCACAAGCCACAGGGCGCGCTGTTGCGGGTTTTCAAACTCGTGTCCCCAGATGTGCAGAATGCTCCACAATGTGGGAATCATGGGGAACATTACCACAAGCACATGCCACCAATGAAAGATCATGCTGTTCCTCCCTTGCCGGGGGTTGGTTTGCCGTCCTTGCGGTCGGCAGCAGCCTGGGGCTTGCGCCAGAGAATCAGGCAGGCGAGCACAGCGCCCACAAATATGGCCGAATCGGCCACGTTAAAGGCAGGCCAGTGCCAGTCGCCCCAATAAACATCCAGAAAGTCCACCACAGCGCGGAAGCGCACGCGGTCAACCAGATTGCCCAGCGCGCCGCCCATCACCAGGCCCAGAGCCGTAAACAGCCAGGGGTCTTCGTCAGAGCTGCGCACAAGCATGATTATGGCCCACACCGCCACAACCGTGGCGACGAGAAACAGCCAGAACTGCCACTCGATGTCAGACCTGTTCAGAAAGCCGAATGCCGCACCCCTGTTGCGGATATTGACCAGGTCAAACAGCCCGGCAATAACCGTAATGGGTCTGTGCTCCGGTATGAACTGCATGACGGCCCACTTGCTTGCCTGGTCGAGAACCATGGCAACAATGGCCGCAATGCCGAGTATTCTATAGCGCCTTGGCATTCGTGTTACGCATCCATGCCCTTGATAACAGCGGCGCAACGCGGGCACAGCGTGGGATGCGCAGCATCCGTGCCAAGCTCGGTGCTGTATATCCAGCAGCGTTCGCACTTTTCGCCGTGGGCCTTCTCCACCCCAATGGCCAGACCGGCGATTTCTTCATCGCGGTAGGCATCCTGCGGGGCGTTTTCAATGGGCTGCAGGGCAATCTGCGAAACAATGCAGAAAGCGCGCAGGTCGGTATTCAGGCTTTCAATACGCTGGCGCAGCTCGTCGGCCACAAAAAGGGTCACACGCGTGTCGAGCGAGTGGCCGATAACGCCATCGCGGCGCATGGGTTCAATGGCCTTGGTGGTAGCGCCACGCACGGCGGTGAGCACTGTCCAGTCGTCGCGCTTGCCTTCTTCAAGCAGGAAGGGAGCGGAATCGACCGGTTGCAGTGCAAATACCGTGGGTTCCGTGCCGCGCAGACCTGCGGGCAGATGGGCGTAGATTTCCTCTGCCGTAAAGGAGAGTACCGGGGCCATGTCGCGCAGCAGCATGCCGAGTATGTGCCACATGGCAGTCTGGGCAGAGCGGCGCTCCACGCTGGTGGGGCCCGAGGCGTAGAGGCGGTCTTTCAGAATATCCAGATACATGGACGAAAGATCCGTCACGCAGTAGTTGTGCAGTGTGTGGTAAACCTTGTGGAAGTCAAAATCCATGTAGGCCTGCTGCACGCGGTCATGCACGCGCGCGGCGGCATCAAGGGCAAAGCGGTCGAGCGGCAGCAGATCGTCCAGCGGCAGCAGATCGTCCTTGCCCAGGCCTTCCAGGTTGCCCAGAATATAGCGGCAGGTATTGCGAATGCGGCGGTAGGCATCCACAAGGCGGCCCAGAATTTCGTCTGAAATGCGGATGTCTTCGCGATATTCCACAGAAGAAACCCACAGGCGCACGATTTCCGCGCCAAACTTTTCAATCAGCTCTTGCGGCGCAATGACGTTGCCAATGGATTTGGACATCTTGCGGCCTTCGCCGTCCACCACGTAGCCGTGGGTAAGCACAGACTTGTAGGGAGCCCGCTTGCGTGTGCCCTCGCTGACCAGCAGCGAGCTGTGGAACCAGCCACGGTGCTGGTCTGAACCTTCAAGGTACAGGTCGGCGGGGTAGGCCAGTTCCGGGCGCTGTTCAAGCACGGCGGCAAAGCTGGTGCCAGAATCAAACCACACGTCCAGAATGTCTGTTTCGCGCTTCCAGTGATTGCCGCCGCAGTGGGGGCAGGCAAGGCCCTGAGGCACTATTTCCGAAAGCTCGGCCTCGTACCAGTAGTCGCAGCCCGTGGGGTGCTTGGCAAACTTGTCGCAGATGTCGCGCATCCACGTGGGGTCGTTCCAGGCTTCGCCGCAGTCTTCGCACAGCAGGGCCATGATGGGCACACCCCACTGCCGCTGACGCGAGATGCACCAGTCGGGCCGGAATTCGATCATGTTGTGGATGCGTTCGCGGCCCCAGGCGGGGATCCAGCGTACCTGCTCGTCGATGGCCTTGAGGGCGCGGCCGCGCAGGTCGTTCTTTTCCATGCTGATAAACCACTGGGTGGTGGCGCGGAAAATGACCGGCTGCTTGCAGCGCCAGCAGTGCGGGTAGGAGTGCTTGATCTTGGCCTGACGCAGCAGGGCGCCGACTTCTTCAAGCTTTTCAATTACCTTGGGGTTGGCTTCAAAAACATTCAGCCCGGCAAAGAACTGCACGGTAGGCAAAAAGCGGCCCGCGTCGTCCATGGGCGAGTAGATTTCAAGGCCGTATTTGAGGCCCACTTCGTAGTCCTCGCGACCATGGCCGGGGGCGGTGTGGACACAGCCCGTGCCAGCCTCGAGGGTAACGTGCTGGCCCAGGATGATGGGTGACACGCGGTCGTAGAAGGGGTGCCGGGCCTTGAGGCCCTCAAGCTGCTCGCCGGTGGCACGGCCAAGAATCTGCGGGTCGCTCCAGCCAAACTGCTCGGCGCACGAGGCCAGCAGCTCTTCGGCCAGCACATACTGGGCGTCGCCAGCCTGTACAAGCACGTAGGTAAATTCGGGGTGCAGGCAGACCGCCATGTTGTCCGGCAGGGTCCAGGGAGTGGTGGTCCAGATGACCACAAAGGCATGGGCGGGGTCGGCTGCGGAAAATACGTTTTTCAGCCCCTCGTCCTTGAGCGGAAAGCGCACAAAGATGGAAGGCGAAGTGTGGTCGTAGTATTCAACCTCGGCTTCGGCAAGGGCGGTGTGGCACGAGCAGCACCAGTAGATGGGCTTTTTGGAGCGCATGACGCCGCCGGTTTCCACAAAGTTGGCAAGTTCGCGAGCGGTGGCGGCCTCGTAGGTGGGGCGCATGCTCATGTAGGGATCTTCCCAGTTGCCAAGCACGCCGAGACGGCGAAATTCCTTGCGCTGCACATCGATCCACTTTGAAGCGTATTCGCGGCAGAGCTTGCGCACCACATGGGCAGGCAGGGTCTTTTTCTTTTCCTTCAGTTCCTGCTCGACCTTGTGTTCGATGGGCAGGCCGTGACAGTCCCAGCCGGGAACATAGCGCGAGGCAAAGCCCGCCATGTTGCGCGATTTGACAATGATGTCCTTGAGAATCTTGTTGAGCGCCGTACCCATGTGGATGTGCCCGTTGGCGTAAGGGGGGCCATCGTGCAGCACATAGGTTCCCTTGCTGCCGGAAGCCTCAACCATGGCCTCGTAGCTGTTGATGGTATCCCACTTTTTCAGGGTTTCCGGCTCACGCTGGGCCAGGTTTGCTTTCATGGGAAAGGCGGTCTGAGGCAGGTTCAATGTTTTCTTATAATCGCTCATGCTGGCTCCCGGCGCAGTTCAACTCAAGGACTTGGCTATATTCGTAAGGTGAAAAAATCGATCTAGTGTGGGCAAATAGCGGGGTAAAGTCAAGAAGAGCAGGACGCAGTGTTCCTGCTGGCGTGGGCTGACGGCGCTCAGGCTATGGTAAAAAAGTTAACTGGCCAGTTTGAAAAATGCTGTCAAACAACTGCATTGCCGCACGGGTGTGCCACAGTGCTATGGTACACAGGTTGGCGGAACAGGCGGGCAAAACTGCATGCCAGAACAGGCAACTGCTGGCTGGCTATCCCGGTCGGAATGCGTTCCAGGCAGGCATGTCATGCCTGCATATGGCACGGGGCATATGCGCCAGTAGCCAGATCCTGTTGTCTCCAAGGGCAACCGGCGTTCCGTGCCCTTGTGCTTGTCTGCCCGCTGCCCGGTCAGAAGTTTGCCGGTGTGCCTTCCAGTGCCTGTGCCAGTTCACGCAGCGCCGCAAGGCTGTCTTCTGCCTCTTTGGGGGTCATGACGTGCAGGGCAAAACCGGCATGTACGATCACGTAATCGCCGACCTTGGGTTCCTCGGGCAGCAGCATGACAGAAGCCGTAAGAAAGGTCTGGCTTTCGCCCACACGCACGCGGGCCATGCCCTCGCCCTGAAGCTCTTCAATTCTGGCTGGTATGGCAAGACACATAATTGTTTCCTCTTGAAAGGCAGATAATCACTCACAGGGCCACGGCAAGGCCATGACTCTTCCACAGACTTTCAGCTTATCAGTGCGGCAGGCTTGACGCAAGGACACATTGGCTGTGTTACGGCAAGGGGCTAAAGTTGTGAGGTTTTATTACCCGTGAATCTTCATTTTTGTGGCTGCCACCCACCAGTCGAACGGCTGTGCTCTTGTGACCCCCGACTGTGAAAATATAAAAAGGCGGTAATCGATGCCGGTTACCGCCTTCTGTTTACCTCTCTGCGGTTCTGCCGCAGCGGGTCCTTCATGCGCCAAGCTCTCTGTACAGTGCCTCGGCATTCTGGATGGAACGGTATGCCCCTTCATTCAGCGGATAGTCCCACGAGCCGCTGCGCAGCTCGATGCGGCCGCCAAAGCCCGCCTTGAATCTGTGCAGCCCGTTAAAAGGGTGCGCGTCGTCTGGAGTGGGCGAAACAGCGCCCATTTCGTAGGTGAGACAGCCGCGCTGCCGCGCAATACGCATGCCTGTCCAGTGCATGAGACTCGAGGCCATGTAGTTTCGCTTTATGTTGCCTGAAGCCCCGTACAGAAAGTTTGCGCACTGTCCCGAAATGCCGATTATGGCGCCGGAGAGAATGTCGCGCCCGTGCCGGGTCAGCAAAAAGATAATATTCGTCCCGTCCTTGTTACCAAACTTGCAGTGGAACATGGCCGAGAACTGCTGCATGCTGCAGGGGATAAATCCGTTTCTTCTGGCAGTCTGCACATACAAACCGTAAAAATCGGCAAGGCTGTCGCTGTCTGCCATATGCACGGTCACGCCCTTGCGCTGGGCCAGCCCGATATTGTAGCGGGTCTTGGGCTTCATTCTGGCCAGTATGTTGTCTTCACTTCCGTCGAGGTCGACAACCAGAGAGCTTGCCACAGTCATGTCTGTGGAAGACTTTTTCAGGTTCCAGTATCTGGTGCCCATGTTCATGCGCATTTCGCGGATGCGCGGCTCGGGAAAGGCAGACCAGCCCTGTTCGTGCATTTCTTCTGCATACAGCGACTTCCACGGCAGGTCGTAGCGTATAAAGGCCACATCCGGTTCCAGCCGGTCAGCCAGTGCAAGGGAGAGGTCTTCCAGATACTGGCCGTACGAATCCTCAGCAGGGGCGTGTTCCGGACCCTGCGGCACAAGGGCAAGCTTGTGCCCGCAGTGGTCTTTTACAAGCACCAGCACGTCGCCCCAGGTTTCGGAAGAAAGGATGTCAAAAGCCATGGGGGCCATGCCCATCTGCGATTTGACCTGCGCCCAGTAGGGTGTCTGAAACAGGATGTCTGTGGGGTTCAGATTGTTGGTCGCCTTGGCGATCACATCCACCATGATACCTCCCTGTGGTTGGTGGGGATAAGGTTTTTACTCTGCAAACGGCGGGGTGCGGTTGCCCGGTGAAGCTACTGGTCGTAGTGCCCAGCACGTTCCGGCTGTTCTTCCACTTCATGTACTATAAGGTGCAGGGTTCCGCCGTTGGGATTGGGCCAGAGAATTTCGTCACCCTCGGCCAGTCCCAACAGGGCGCTGCCCACTGGAGCCAGAATGGAAACCGTGTCGTCGCTGGCGTCTGTTTTGCCAGGGTACACGAGCTTCAGGCGGCGTTCGACACCTGAAGGCAGAACCGCGAAACGCACTGTGGAATTCATGGTCACCACGGTGGGCGGCACTTTTTCGGGGGCCACAACCGTGGCCCGGTAGAGTTCTTCTTCCAGAGCTTTATAGCCGGGAAAACTGCCGGCGGGCAGGCCTTCCAGCAGTGTTTCCAGCCTGGCGGCATCGCGGGTGGTAATAATAATATTGGGGTAATCTTGCATGTTGTCCTCCATGACACTGCACAGAACGATAGTCGTGGCGTAAAAAAAGAGGGCGTAACCTGTACGCCCTCTTTTTTCTGAACTGTAGGTGTGGGGCGTTCTCAGGTTGCAAAAAAACGGCGAAGTTCAACAACTTCGCTGCCAGTATTTCTTGCAGATTGAACGCTGAAAAACATTGTCTTGTCCTGATGAGAAAAAAAGTTTGTACGCAAAAAAATGAAGCTTTCTTTTTTACGGAAAGCTTGCAGGCACGCTTGTTCCGCGTGTTTCAATTTATAATATCTGTAATCAGCTATGTAGGCAAGCTCAAAAGCAAAAATTCATTTCATGTTGTGAATCATCAATTAATATGATGACTACTGATCTTTTACGAGAGAGCCACGCTTGCGGGCGTAAAAAAAGGCGAGGCCTTGCGGCCTCGCCTTTTGATCACATGCTCTAAAGGCCTAGTGCTTGGAGCCCTTGGAGCGGTCTTTTTTGTCAGGGAAAAGGACGAAGTTCCAGTACAGCACGTAAACCGGCAGTACCACAAACATCATCACATAAGCCCAGCTCTTGGTGAAGAGAAAATACTGATAAAAAGTATTGAATTCCATGAGATTCTCCTCCTAAGCGCGGCTTAGTGTTCTTCGCCCTTGAAGTCTGGGTGTTCGTACAGCACCGGCATGTTGTAAACGATGAAGCGGTAAACCGTGACGATCATGGTCACCACAAACATGGAGATGCAGATTTCCCAGATGCTGGGGAAGTAGCGCTCTGCCGAAGGCAGCGTGTAGTTGAAGGCGACCATGGAAACGTTGAAACGGTTCAGCACGATGCCCAACACGGTGTTGGTAGCGCCAATGCGGCACAGGGTCAGGTTGCGATCGCGCGCGCCCTTGGCGTAGATCAGGGCGGGCATGAGCACAAAGCCCAGCATTTCCACCATCCACCACGCGCCGTAGCCCGTGAAGAGGTAGGGGATGTTGGCCTGCACAAGCATGTCGATGAGCTTGAGCATGAAGTAGGCAAACAGGATGAACGAGGCCGCGCGGGAGAAGCTGAAGGTAACATCGTCAGCTTCAGCCAGGTGGGTCTTGTCCATGTAGTGGTGCACGCCACGGTGGGCCAGCATGCCTTCAAAGACAACCATGGACGCGCCAGCGGCCATGGAGCTTACGAAGAAGAACATGGGCATGAAGGGCGAGTACCACAGGGGGAACAGCTTACCAGGAGCGATCAGGTAGAGCGCGCCGAGCGAGGACTGGTGCAGGGTGGACAGGGTCACGCCGAAGATGGTCAGCGGAATGGTGCACTTGATCACGATCTTGCGGATCTTGAGCAACCAGGGGTAGCGGCACGACAGCCATTCCAGCGGTGCAACCGAGAATTCGATGAGCAGCACTGTAACGTAGGTAGCCACGCACAGACCCACTTCAAAGAGAACCGAGGTCGTACCGGGGAAGAAGAACATGAAGGGCAGACGCAGCGGATGACCAAGGTCATACAGCAGGGCGACAACCACGAAACCGTAGCCCAAAAAGGCCGTGGTGATGGCCGGGCGCACGGCAGAGTGGAAGTGCTTCATGCCCATGATGTAGCAGGCCACGGTGGTGAAGTAGCCGCCCGCTGCAAGGCACACGCCGCACAGAAGGTCAAAGCCAATCCACATGCCCCAGGGCTGCACATCGCTGAGGTTGGTTACAGAGCCGATACCCACGGTAAAGCGGATAACGGTGATGATGAAGCCCACCGTCAGAATGATGGCGGAAATGATATTGCCAGGGGTGGGCGTCAGGAATTCGCTGATATTGAACAGCTTGTCCCTGGTGGGAATAACTATGCTGTGATGTGCCATTTACTTATCCTCCCCGTGCCCTTTGCAGCACTCCGCTTCCCGAGCCTTCAAGGCGTCGGTCATAGCGCGGCGGGCTGTGTCGGCAGCACCCGGACCCTGGGTTTCCTCAATCTTGCGCACGGCTGCGTCAACAGCTGCCGCCAGATCGTCCTTGGTCTCCTTGATGTGAGCGTCTTTTTCTGCCTTGTGCATGGCTTCGCGGCGCTTGGTCATGGCGTAGGCGCCACCAAAGAGCACAGGCCAGAAGGCCACGATCATGGGCACAGTACCCAGAGCGCCGTAGGTCAGCTCGCCCATGGGCTGCGTGCCCAGGTGCTTGTCGAGATCAAGCTGCTTGAGTTCGCTGGTGTCGCCGTGGGCGTCATGGCCCTTGGCGTCCTTGGCAGCGGCAGGAGCTTCAACAGCAGGAGCCAGTACCATCCAGGCGGTGCCGCCAGCGTCTTTTTCGCCGTAAACGTAGTTTACGTACTTGCCGGGAGCTTCGTTGAAGCGGGCACGGGCGATCTTGAGCAGGTCGCTGCGGCGGCCAAAGGTCAGAGCGTCCATGGGGCAGGCTTCAACGCAGCCGGGCAGCTTGCCTTCCTTGAGGCGGGGTTCGCAGAAGGTGCACTTTTGCACCAACGGGTCGAACGCTTCGTCGTACTGGAAGCCGGGCACGTAGAAGGGACAGGCAACCATGCAGTACCGGCAACCCACGCACTGCGAACCTTCGTAGGTCACGCTGCCGTCGGGCTGCTTCTGGAAGCATTTGGCAAAACAGGCAGAGGCGCAGGCCGGGTCGTTGCAGTGGAAGCACTGCAGCTTGCGGAACACGTCCTTGCCGTTGACGTTATACTTGTTGACCACGGTCCACTCATAGGCCGAGGTGCGGCGCTTGGTGGATGTAACCGAAAGGTCGGTAAAGGGCTTCTTGGGCTTGGGCAGGTGGTTAACCGCGTTGCAGGCTTCTTCGCAACGGCGGCAGCCGATGCAGCGCGTGGTGTCATGCAGCACGCCGTAGCTTTCTGCATAATAGGGGAAGGTGTGTACCCCGGCGTTGGCCACCTTTGCAGTGCCCAATGCCGAAATCACGCCCGCGCTTCCCATAATGGCCAGGAATTTTCTGCGATTCATATGCGTTTCTCCGTGCAGTTAGGCGCCCTAGGGGCGGGCCTTATGACAAGTGGTGCAGTCTGTGTTCTTAGGACGACCCACGTTCATACCCTGGTGACAACCCATGCACTGCAGGTGATAGGCAGCCTTGAGGTTGGGACGGTTGGGATTCTTGGGGTCGATTTCCTTGGTGTGGCAGCTGCCGCACTTGGGAGGCGTGGCCGAAAGCGGGCTTCTGTGATGGCAGGTAGCGCACAGAATTTCGGGCTTGTTGTGGAAAGCCGCGGCCAGCTTGTCGCCCTTGATGCGCTCCATCAGCGAGGAGACGTGGCGACGGTGCGTGAAGTTGTTCGGCTCGTACTTGTCGGCCAGAGCGTCGATGGTCACCTTGAGGGGACCCTGCATGGCAGAAAGAGGCTGAACAGTCTTCTGCGACTGCACGGTTTCAGCAGCCAGAGCTTCGTTCTGGTCGGCGGGCAGCTTGCCCTTGATGCCGAGCTGCATCTGTTCCGGCGTCATGGAAGACGTAACATTGTGGCAGGTGGCGCACCATGCCTGGTCGCGCTTGGGAGTCACGATGGCGTGGCAGCCCGCGCATTCGCGCCGTTCCTTGGTTTGCTGTTCGTGACAGCTCACGCAGCTCACAGGGGTGTTACCCTTGGCGCGTTTGGCAATATTGGTGGCGTGCATGGCGCGGTCAAGCGTCACGAAGTTTCCTTCAGCCTTGCCTTCAGTCGTGTGGCAAGTGCTACAGGCCACAGGGTCGCCGGTGTGGTGGCATGTTTCGCAGTTGGCAATCTTTTTCTCATGAATGAGATGATTGAAAACCGAGGGTTTCATGGCCGCGCCCTTGGGATTGGGCTTGGCGCTTACCGGAAACATGACAATGGCCGACGGCGCGCCGCTGTCTGTCGGCTCCAAAGCTGCGGCCGTGGCCGATCCAGCTCCGAGCGCCGTCAGACACGCCGCGCCCGCCAGGGCCAGAGCCGCCAGCAAAAGCAGTGATGTGCCGTTCCTCATGTGCTTGTCCTTTTGCAATCAGACATTACCCCAACGCCCGCCGCATACATTGCAGCGGGTTCCTCCGTACCCCCGATCCCTGCGGGGGCGAACACGCAGATATCGAAACGGTATCCCAGGCTGCAAGACACGTCAAGGAGGGGTGGCCGTTGTAATTGCTTCTTATGCCTTGGAAACAGTGAGCTTGGGATATTTTTCGCTAAAAAAGGAGATACGCTGATTGTGCGCGCAGTTGGCGGAAAACACAGGATTTTTGCCTCCAAATGGCCGTTTTGGCCTTTGAAGGTGGCGGGAGACTAGGGGCAGACCACGTTGGCGGAGGTGATAATTGCCCCGGAAAAAGCTGCAAAATGCTTTTGTGCCAGTGGGATAGCAGTGGAAACCGAGTCAGCTCCCGAAAAACCGTAGATAACTGTCAGCAACTGGCGAGGAACCGTATTTTCGGACGTATTTTCAACAATCATGGCGCGTTGCGAATCACTGCAAGGGCAGCCAAAGGGCCCCAGTCCGTCGGCCAGCAGAGGCATGCGGCAGAGGTCGAGCTTGTCCTTGCCAATGCCAGAATACGCCTCGCCCTCACGGCCCAGTCGTAACACCAGATCGCCCTGCAGGCAGGCCAGGTCATATGTGCCCAGCGAAAAGCCCGTTTCGAGCGAAACGAGGTTGTTGGCGTCCACAGCGGTGTTGATGCGGTAGAGATCTTTGCCCTGACGCAGACGGCGATAAAGGGCCTCGGACGAGATGCGCACACGCCCCGGGTCGCGGCCAAATGCCTTGAAAGCCCGTCGCGAGGGGCCGATCTGGGGCATGCCTGCCAGCTCGGTGTCTTCAAGCATCTGTGCCAGCCGGGGCAGGGTGTGGTTGGCAAAATACTGCCACAGCTGCGGTTCCTGCGGCAAAACAGACGCAGTCCAGAATACGCAGCCAAGGGCAGTATCAGGCCAGATGGCGGCAAGTGCGGGGTCTATGCTAACGATGGGGGCGAGATTTTGCACGGGAGCTCCAGGTACGGACCAGTTGGCCGTCAGACAGGCTATGGCTGGCGTACGCTCTGCCAGAAGCGTTGCGCCGTTTCTACAACCGCAGCGGGTTTGTCCGGGGGCAACCACACTGCCTCTGGACGCGCGCGAAACCAGGTAAGCTGGCGCTTGGCGTAGGCCCGCGTGTTGTGCAGCCATAGCTGGCGGCATTCCTGTAAGGTAAGGCGGCCCTGCAAATGGGCGAGGGCTTCTGCGCAGCCAATGCCCGACCAGCCGGGGGCGGCGGGGTCTGCACATTTGCTCATGGCGGCACGGGCCTCGTCCAGCGCGCCGTATTCCAGCATGAGGTCGAGGCGGCGGGCAAGGCGCGGTTCAAGCCATTCAAGCGTGGCATTGAGCGTAAGCAGGGGACCAGCGCACAGGGGGGGACTCATGGAATTGTCATGCCACCAGGTAAAGGGCCGCCCGGTGCTCTGGAATACCTCAAGCGCGCGGATAATACGCTGTCGGTCATTGGGGTGGATTTTGGCGGCATAGACTGGATCGCAGGCTTGCAGCTCGGCGTGCAGCCGGGGGGTACCCTCGGCATCGACCCGTGCGGTGAGCAGGGCTGTGAGCTGCGGGTCAACGGGCGGAATCTGGGCCATGCCCCGCAGCAGCGCCTGAAAATACAGGCCAGTGCCGCCCACCAACAGGGGCGTTTTACCCCGCGCCAGAATATCGCGCACCTGTTCTGCCGCGGTGTCTGCCCAGCGCCCGGCGCTGATCTTGTTTTCAGTGGGCAGAAATCCGTACAGATGGTGCGGGCAGCATGCGCGCTCTTCGGGCGATGGCTGGGCCGTGATGAGAGGAAAATCGGCGTAGACCTGACGCGAGTCAGCGTTGACCACCTCGCCGTCAAGCGCTTTGGCCATGGCAAGAGCCGCTGCCGTTTTGCCCGAACCGGTAGGCCCGGCAAGGCAAATGACCGGCAGCGGCGTACAGGAAGTTTCAGTCATGATCACTTGACGCGGAAGCCGCCAAAGGGCGGTGCAAGGCAGGGCGTACCCTGGCGAACCTCGCCCTTGTGGTATTTGTCCATAAGGGCGGCGCGCACGTTTTCGGGCACAAGACCCTTGATGTCCGCGCCGTGGCTGGCCGCAGCCTTGACGATGGTGGAGCTGATAAACAGCCACTGGTAGTCGGTCATCAAAAAGACCGTCTGGATGTGCCGTTGCAGCCTGCGGTTCATGAGCGCCAGCTGGAACTCGTATTCAAAGTCCGAGGCGGCGCGCAAACCGCGCAGCAGGGCGCAGGCCCCTCGCTGGGCGGCGTATTCCACAGTAAGGCCCGAAAAAGGCTCAACAATGGCGCGGGGCTCGTCTTTCAGCGCCTCGCGGGCCATTTCCACCCGTTCTTCATGGCTGAACAGGGGAAACTTGGGCGTGCTGTCGGCCACAGCCACAACAATTTGGTCAAATACTTCGCAGCCGCGACGTATAAGGCTCAGGTGCCCGTTGGTCAGCGGATCGAAAGTGCCGGGGTAGAGTGCTATTCTCATGGCAGTGTCCAGATGCATATGCGTGTCTGGCCGAACAGGCGCTCGGCTTCAAGTTTCCATTCCGCAGGCGGGTTAACCCGCGCGTCCTTTTCAATTTCTGCCGTCACAAAGGCCCCCGGCGCAAGCCAGCGGCGTGTAACCAGTAACCTGAGAGCCGGGTCGGCCAGGTTTTTGCGATAGGGCGGGTCCATAAAAATCAGCGAATACTGTTCCGCCGGAGGTGTTTTAAGCACCCGCAGCACGTCTTCGCTGACAATGCGGGCTTCGTCCTGCACCCCAAGCGTCTCAATGTTGGCCTTGAGACAGCGCACGGCCTGAGGGGCCATTTCTACCAGCAGAGCGTGCGACGCCCCCCGGCTGATGGCCTCAAAGGCAAGGCTGCCGCTGCCCGCAAACAGGTCGAGAACCCGCGTGCTGTGCCAGTCGATACCGCGAGCGGTGAGCATGGAAAAAAGCGCTTCGCGCGTTTTGCCCATGGCCGGGCGGTAGCCTTCGCCCTCAACAGTTTTCAGGTTGCGTCCGCCAAGACGCCCGGAAATAATGCGCATACTGTCCTACATGCGGGAAAGCAGGCGGGTGAGGGCGTAGTCCATCTTTTCCATCGCCTCCTGCAATTCGGTTTGTTCCACCCATGGGCGGTTTTCAACATCGGCCATCTTGTCCCTGAACATGCCCCACTTGCGTTCCACCTCACTGGTAAGAAACGTCCAGTTGACGCGAGGATGGGCCTGGGTTTCGTGCTGCACGGTTTCGGTAAGCTGCGGCCCTTCAAGCACCATTTCTTCAAGGTAGGTGGCAATGAGAGGGCGCTTGGCGAACCTCTGCTCGATGAGGCCCGCCAGCGTGGTCTGGGCCTTTGTTTCGCCGTGGGTCAGCACCACCTGAGCGCCGTTGCCCGTGAGGGGTTTGAGCCACTCAAGCAGCTGGCTTTGACCGGCATGGCCCGAAAAGCCGTTGATGGTGAAAATACGGGCGGAAACTTCGATGTCTTCGCCAAACAGGGTAATCTTTTTGGCCTTTTCCACCAGCTTGCGGCCAGGTGTGCCCACGCCCTGATAACCTACAAAAACGATGCTCGCGCCGGGTTTCCAGATATTGTGGCGCAGGTGGTGACGCACACGGCCCGCGTTGCACATGCCGCTGGCCGAGATGACAATGGCAGGGCCCCTGAAGTCGTTGATGGCCTGCGATTCTGCGGCAGAAAGCGTGTAGCGCAGGTTGGGCAGCGCAAAGGGATCGTCGCCGCCGTTGAGCATCTTGAGAGCTTCGTCGTCAAAAAGCTCGCGGTTGCGTTCAAAAACCTCGGTGGCGCGGATGGCCAGCGGGCTGTCCACAAATACGGGCATGTCTGCAGGCAGCTTGCCCTGCTTGGCAAGCATGTGCAGGCAGTAGAGCACTTCCTGTGTACGCTCTACGGCAAAGGCGGGAATGATGACCTTTTCACCCTTGCCATAGCTGTAGGCAATGGCCTCGCCCAGTTCGTCAACGCTGAGATTTTCGTCCTTGTGGTCACGGTCGCCGTAGGTGGATTCCATGAACACATAGTCGGCCTTGGGCGGCGTTTCGGGGCTGCGCACGATGAGCGACTGCGGGCGGCCGATGTCGCCAGAAAAGATCAGGCTGGTGGTTTTGCCGTCTTCGTCGGCCTCAAGGCGCAGCGAGCCGGAACCAAGGATGTGCCCCGCGTCAAAATAGGTCACGCGGATGCCGGGCGCGGGCTCGAAAGTTTTGTGGTAGTCAACGGTCTGGAAGAGAGTCACGGCTTTTTGCGCGTCTTCTACCGTGTAGAGGGCAGTGGGGGGATTTTTGATGCCCCGGCGCTGGTACTTGCGCGCTTCCCACTGGGCTTCCATTTCCTGAATATGGGCGCTGTCCTGCAACATGAGGTCAAGCAGCTCGCTGGTGGCCTTGGTGCAGAAGATGGGACCGGCAAAGCCCTCTTTGACGATCTTGGGCAGCAGGCCCGAGTGGTCGATGTGGGCGTGGGTGACAAGAATGAAATCAATGGCCGAAGCCCTGTACAGCTCCGTTTCGCGGTTGCGGGCTTCAATGGCCTTGTTGCCCTGATGCATGCCGCAGTCTATGCAAAACCGCTTGCCCGCCGCTTCAACCATATAGCAAGAACCAGTCACGGTTTGCGCCGCGCCCAGGAATTGTACTTTCATCTGATCCTCCGGTGAGGGTTGGCGGCCACAGGGGCCGCGGGCTTCCTGCTGTGCTGCTGTACAACACGGATAAGACGCAAGAAGACTTTTTTTCATAGCCGCAAGCGCGGCCCAGCGTCAAGCAAGGCCTCAATGGACAGATGCGCATTGCCTTTGCCCGAAGCCCCACATATACTGAAACTTGGGGTCACGCCGGGCGCATTGCGTGGCGGGACCTTCCCCCATACTTCAGGAACAAGGAGCATTCATGCCTGAAATGCAACAGAACATGATTGACGATCTCGCTTCCGTCACTACAGAATCATGGCGTACCTTCCGTATCATGGCGGAAATGGTCGAAGCACTCGATTCTCTCAACGCACTCAAGGTCAAGTGCATATCCCTCTTTGGTACTGCCCGGTGCACACCGGAATCTGCTGAATATAAAGATGCAGAAAAAATTGCGCGCCTGCTGGTGGAAGCAGGTTTTGGCGTTATCAGCGGCGGCGGCCCCGGTATCATGGAAGCCGCAAACAAGGGCGCGTACGAGGCGGGCGGCGTTTCCGTCGGCCTGCATATCCAGCTGCCACATGAACAGGGCTGCAACAAGTATGTGAAAACCCGCTGCAATTTCCGCTACTTTTTTATCCGCAAGTTCATGTTTGTGAAATACGCCATGGCCTATGTGGTCATGCCCGGCGGCATGGGGACCATCGACGAGCTTTCCGAAGCCTTTGTGCTGGCGCAGACTGGCCGCACGCGTCCCTTCCCCATTATCCTGTACGATTCCAGCTATTGGAGCGGCCTGCTGGAATGGATGCGCAAAACCATGAGCGCGCGTGGCTTTATCAAGGAAAGCGAAATAGACAAGCTCATTACCGTGTGCGACACGCCCGAAGAAGTGGTTAATTACCTGTGCAGGGTAGTGGTTGTATAGCTGACTGTATGAATAACAACGCCGTCAACGCGCGGGCCTTTTCTCCCGCAGGGCCGCTTACGCCGCCCCCGCCGGGGCATACCTGGCAGGGGCTCATGCGTATGGCCCTTGAAGAGGCCCGCGCCAGCGGCGCGGCGGGCGAGGTGCCCGTGGGCGCGGTGGTGGTTGCTCCCGATGGCCGCATACTCTCCCGTTGTGGCAATGCCCCGGTGCGCGGCAACGACCCCACCGCCCATGCAGAGGTGCTGGCCCTGCGCGCGGCCGGCGCGGCGCTTGACAATTACCGGCTTAACGAGTGTGTGCTGGTGGTTACCCTTGAGCCCTGCGCCATGTGCGCCGCTGCCCTTATCCATGCTCGGGTGGCTGGCCTTGTGTATGGCGCGGCAGATGCCCTGGCAGGCGCGGTGGTCTCGCGCGCGGAATATTTTGACGCCCAGTGCGCCAACCACCGCGTGTGGCACATGGGCGGCGTGCTGGCCGATAAGTGCGCGGCCCTGCTACACGATTTTTTTGCCCGGCGGCGGGACTGACAGACCCTCCGTATCGGGCCCCCTAACTGCCTAACACAGCCACAGGACAGATATGCTTGAACTAACGGTATTTCTGAGCGGCGCGCTGGTCATGGTGCTTGAAATGGTCGGCGCGCGGGTACTTGCCCCACATGTGGGAACCTCTGCCGTAGTATGGACGAGCCTCATCGGCGTGGTGCTGGCCTGCCTGGCAGTGGGCGCCTGGGCCGGTGGGCGTCTGGCTGACAAAAATCTTTCGCGCCGGGGGCTGGCTTTTGCTCTTGCTGGCGCTGGCCTTGGCAGCGGCCTTACGGCCTTTTGTCATGAGGCAATCGGACAATGGGTAACGTCTGCCGTGGGCAATCTGTATGTGGCGGCAGTGCTGGCGGCGGTGTGCATTTTTGCCCTGCCAGCCTTTTTTTTCGGCATGATCACGCCCTACACCATACGCCTGCGCATTGAGAGTGTGGATTCGTCCGGCGCAACCGTGGGCAGGCTTTACGCACTTTCCACGGCTGGCAGCATTGTGGGAACGTTTCTGGGCGGATTTATTCTGATTTCGTACTGGGGCAGCACCACCATCCTGTGGGGCGTGGCGGCCTGCATGCTGGGGCTTTCGCTGTGCCACGGCGGGGGCAGGCTGCGGCTGCGGGCAGCGCTGCTGGCCCTTTGTGGTCTTATGGCCGTGCTGGCGGCAAGCTATGGGCGCTGGCAGGATGGCCGCGCCATGAGCCACCTGATCGAGAGCCCCTACAACAGCATCCGCGTGTATGAAGGCGTGGATTGGGCGCAGAACGGCAGGGCAGTACGCCTTATGGCCACAGACCCCGGCTACAGCCAGTCGGGCATGTATCTGGAAGCGCCCGACGAACTCTATTTTCGCTACACCCAGTTTTACGCCCTTGGGCCGCACTTTGTGCCCGGGGCAAACCGGGTGCTCATGCTGGGCGGCGGTGGGTATTCCGTACCCAAGTGGCTGCTTTCTGACAAAACGCCGTTGGCACGGCCCGCAGAGGCGCGCGTGACTGTTGTGGAGCTTGATCCGGCCATGACAGATACCGCGCGTCGCTGGTTTGCCCTGCGCGACGATCCGCGCCTGACCGTGCGGCATGAAGATGCCCGGGCCTTTCTGAACCGGCAGCGCGACCAGTATGATCTTGTTTTTGTGGACGTGTTCAATTCGCACTACGCCGTGCCTTTCCAGATGGGCACACGTGAGGCTGCTGCTGCGTTACGCCGCGCGGTGGCCCCGGGGGGCGTGATGCTCATGAACGTTATTTCTGCGGTGGAAGGGCCGGATGGCCGCCTGTTTCAGAGCATTTACAACGCGCTTGAGCAGTCCTTTGCCGAGGTGCGTGTGTACTGCGCTGGCGGTGAAGCGCCAGACAGGCTGCAAAACCTGATGGTGGCGGCTTTTCCCGAGCGGCGTGCAGATACGGAAACGAGCGCAGTGACCACTGCGGAAGCAGACAGTGGCCTGGCAGAAAAAATGCCCGGCGCGGTAAGTCTCCCTGCCATGCTGGCAAGCCGTTATTCGGGGCAGCGTGCATTTGCGACGCCAGCCCTCACAGATGACTTTGCCCCTGTGGAGCGCTATACTCTGGTTTTGTTGCGGCAGTAGGCTGCGGGCGGGACTCTTGCGACTCGCAGCGGAAAAGGCTAGTATTTGGCGCAAGACATGCGAGGAGGCCGCGTATGGAACAAGGCGTACACCCCATTGATGTCAACAGGACCGTGTTGGGAAATTTGGGCCGTAAAATGCAGAGCGGCAGTTCGCTGACAACGGCGGAAAAACTTATGGCTCTCTCTGCGTCTGCGTCCGTTACCGCCGATATGTATGGCCCCGGGCCAGACACCATGGTTGTTAAAACCATGGATCTGCCGGAAAGCGTCAAAGGAATGTTGGTGGAATACGCAGGCTAGCCTGCCGCCTTGCTGCACCTTGCCCGCCGCTGCTGCCAGGTCGGTTCAAAGACCGGCGGCAGCATGGCATTGGTTCGGTGCGTCTAATTTCGCCTATCTGGGGGGCTTTTTTGAACGAAACTATCGATGATCTTACAGTACAATTTGAAGAAAACGGCCAGGTTATTGTTAATGAACTGGACAAGGTTGTACTGAGCAAGGGCGCGTGGACCACCATTCTTTTTCGCTACCAGCAGTGGCAGCCTGAAAAAGACAGCTTTGGGCCAGACATGTATGTGATCCGGCGCTATAAAAAGGCCGGGGGCGAATACCGCCAGCAGTCAAAATTCAATATTTCCAGCGCAGATCAGGCTCGCAAGATTGTTGACGCGCTGAGTTCCTGGATCAACTAGCCAGCCGTGGAAGGGCTGCATGGCCCTGAAATGGCGCGTACGTTTTTGATGCCGGTTGCTTGAAAAAGCACCGGCTTTTTTGCGTCTGTGATCAGCAGAAAAATAGGAAGCGCCCTGACTTATCAGGGCGCTTCGCGCAGGAGGAGGGAAGGGGGAACGCCGATGTGGCAGCACCGACGCGTGTGCAGCTGTGGCTGCTTGGGCAAGGCGCGGCGTATTTAGCGGCAGGACCGCTGCCATTGCTTATGTGAAAACCTACTGCGTGGGGCGTTAGCATTGCGTTAAGGTTTATCGGCAATGCGGATTTGTGGTGCGCATCCATGACTGTCTGCGTCAGGAACCAATTGCAAAAAAAAATTATGACCTGTCTGGGGCAGGCTCGTGCAGCCGTGTCGGTTCACTGACAACACCGTGCTGCGTGTAATTCATATCCGGAGAATATAGTATTATGAATTTTTTTGCCGAACTGGATTGCAAAACTGCGCGTTTCGTCAAAACCACTGTGAACCGGGGAGTTAATGCGCCAAAGTGGATGCTGGAATGTGGTTTTTTGCTTGAAATAAATAATATGTGTTGACATTAAAAATGCCCCAAACTATGTTCGGCCAATCACTGATTGGGTATAGTAAATTTTTTTGCAGAGGCTTTACATGGGTAAGGCTCCAATGCGGAAAGTCTACCTCCCGTAATCTCTGGAGTCCTTATGGCTACTTCTATCTACGTCGGCAATCTGCCCTGGTCCGCCACTCAGGAAGGCGTTGAATCCCTGTTCAGCCCCTACGGCGAAGTGCTTTCCGTGAAGCTCGTTTCCGACCGTGAAACCGGCCGCGCCCGTGGCTTTGGTTTCGTTGAAATGGAAGATGCTGACGCCATCAACGCCATTGCCGCTCTTGACGGCAAGGAATTCGAAGGCCGCGCTCTTCGCATCAACAAGGCCGAGCCCAAAAAGCCCGCCCCCCGTCGCTGGTAAGTCGACCGAATTCGTTTGTAAAAAAGGCCGCGAGCAATCGCGGCCTTTTTTTGCGTACTGCGTAAGCAGCGCGCCGAAAAGCAGGAGCAGGCTGCGGCTTTGCCGCGCCTTTACCCCTCCACCCGACTCATGCGGTAGCCAATGCCCACATGGGTGCGTATGCAAGTGCATTGGGGCGATGCGGCCTCAAGCTTTTTTCGCAGCGTAGCCATAAACACCCGCAATGAGGGCAGAGACTGCGCAAGTGTATTGCCCCACACGGCCTGCAGTATTGCCTTGTGGGTCAGCACCTTGCCCACATTGCTGGCCAGCAGGCACAGCAGCTTGTACTCCATGGGGGCCAGGTGCACCTCCTGCCCTTCAACACTCACGCAGCCAGCCGCAAAATCGATGCGCAGCACGCCGTTTTCAAAAACGCTGCTGCTGACATTTGTATGCCCGCGTTCGTAGCGCACGCGCCGCAGTGTGGCCCGCAAGCGGGCCAGCAGTTCCTCCACACTGAAGGGCTTGGTGAGGTAGTCGTCGGCGCCGGCGTCCAGTGCCGCCACCTTGTCGTCGTCTTCGGTACGGGCGCTGAGCACAATGATGGGCAGCATGGACCACTGCCGCACTGTGCGTATGACCTCCACGCCGTCCATGTCGGGCAGGCCCAGATCAAGCAGCATGATGTCGGGATTAGCGCGTGTGGCCTCCGCAAGGGCGTCGTGCCCGGTGGCCGCCCACAGGTGGGATATGCCGTTGCTTTCAAGGGTGGTGGTCACAAGCGCCCGAATGGCCTTGTCGTCCTCCACCACGAGAACGCGTTCGGCCACGCCCTGCGGGTGCTGCTCTGCTGGTTGGCCCGTCTGGCCTGTTGTGTGTGGCATGGGTGCTCCTTGTTCTCGCTGGTGCCTGTGGGGCGCTACGGGGCAGACAGAATCTGCGTTTCATCATGGCGCGGCAGGGTCAGCGAAAAAACCGCGCCCTGAGGCAGATTGGCGTGCACCTCTATCTGCCCGCCGTGGGCCTGCACAATGCTGCGGCACAGGGCAAGGCCAAGGCCCATACCCCGGCGGCCATCGCCCTTTTTTAAGGCTGCCACATGGAACATGTCAAAGATGCCAGCCTGTTCCTGTTCGCAGATTCCCGGGCCGTTGTCGGCCACTTCAAGCCGCACCCACGGGCCATCTGCCAGCGCCCGCACTCGTATGGATGTTCCCTCTGGCGTGTATTTGACCGCATTGTCCAGCAGGTTGACAAGCACCTGTACCATGAGCCGGGCATCCATGCGAGCCATGAGCAGGGTAGCGGGAATTTCGGCATGCAGGTCATGCCGTGCGGCCCGTCGCTCCATTATCTGCATTGCCTCGCCAATGATATCCTCCAGCAGCTCTGGCTCAAGGCGCAGGGTAAAGTTCTGCTGCTCAAGGCGCGTGAGGGCCAGCAGGTTTTCAACCATGCCCACGAGATAACGGGATTCTTCCTCAATGGTGGCGGCGAGGGCCGCGTTACGCTCTGGCGAACCTGCCCCGTGGGGGCTGGCAAGTATGGCGGCATTGCCGCAAATGCCCGTAAGCGGCGTGCGCAGGTCGTGCGATATGGAGCGCAGCACATCGGCCCGCAGTTTTTCCTGCTGCGCGCGAACGGCAATGCTGGCATTGGCCCTGGTCAGGCGTTCCTTTTCCAGCGCCAGGGCACATTCACCCGCCAGAGCCAGCACAAGGTTCTTGCTGTTGGCGTCGGCCAGGGGGGCATCCTGCCCCGGCAAAACGGCCAGCTCGGCCACGGCCAGCACGTCTGAGCGGCTGCTGATGGGAATAAAGCAGTGCCGGGATCCCGGCAGGGAATCTGTACCCGCGCCTGCGGGCCGGTTGTTTTTGGCAACCCACTGGGCAACCCCCAACTCGTCCCTGGGTGTATCGCCCTGCGCTACTGCGGTTGCCGGTTGCTGCAGAGTGTCGGGCGTGTAGGCAAAGCTGGGCTGCTGCACAAGGCGGCCCTGATGCACCGGATAGATTGTGGCCGCGCAGCCCAGCAGGGTGCCAAGCTGGCGGGCTGCCTCCTGCAAGATGGCAGTTTCGTCGCTGGCTTTTTGCAGCCTGCGGCTGTTGCCCAGCAGCAGTTCTGTGTGCAGCGCCCGCACGGTGCTTTTGTGGGCCTGGGTGCGGGCGCGGCCCGTTATGGCGCTGGTTGCTGTAGAAACCAGCAGCATGGCCGCAAAAAGCCCCACATAGTCCATGTCGTACACGGTAAAACTGAACCGGGGCTCCACAAACAGAAAATCAAACAGGGCCACCCCCGCCACGGAAGCTGTTACTCCGTACCACGGCCCGGCGGTGAGGATGGAAATTCCCAGTACTCCCAGCATATACAGGCCCGCGATGCCACCGTTGGGCATGCCCAGCGAAAACATGAGCAGACCGGCAATGCTGCATACCGTCATGATCGCGATGGTGGCCGCCCACTGTCGCCACGAGCGCGGGGCAGTGCCAAGCAGTGTCCTCAGCATGGCAAGCATGGGCCTTGTCTGGGCTGATGCCCTGCCCGCAGGCGCGGCATCGGGAATGATGTAGGTCTCCATTTCGGGCGCAAGCTCGGCCAGCCGTTCCACCAGTGTCTTGCCCTTGCGGAACAGCCAGCCCCCGGCGGGCGAGCGGCCTATCACAATCTTGCTCACGCCGCTCATGCGGGCGTATTCGGCAATCTGTACGGGAATGTCCTCCCCTTGCAGGGTTACGATAACCGCACCAAGGTCTTCTGCCAGTTTCAGGTTGTCGCGCAGGGTGGTGCTTTTGGCATCTGCCGGGCGCGGGCTGGAATTCTGCACAAACAGGGCGGTAAAATCGGCACGAAATGCCTCCACCATACGAGCGGCGGTGCGTATGACCCGCGCATTGCTGGGCGCGCCAGACAGACAGATGAGAATATGTTCCTTGATCTGCCGTGCAGCCGGGGTTGCGCCGCTGGCGGCGGATGCGGCACGCCGGTTGACGCGGTCGGCCATACGGCGCAGGGCAATCTCGCGCAGGGCGATGAGGTTTGCAGGAACAAAAAAATGTCCCAGTGCCCGCTGTACCTGAGCCTCGCCGTATATCTTGCCTTCGCGAAGGCGGGCCATGAGTTCGTCGGGTTCAAGGTCAACAAGCTCAACCTGATCGGCCCCGTCAAAAACGCTGTCGGGAATGCGCTCGCGCACCACCACGCCGGTGAGGGAGGCCACCACATCGTTGAGGCTTTCCAGATGCTGCACGTTGACCGTCGCCCACACGGATATGCCCGCCTGCAGCAGCTCTTCCACATCCTGATACCGTTTGCGGTTGCGGCAGCCCCCGGCGTTGGAGTGTGCCAGTTCGTCCACCAGGGCAATCTCTGGCGTACGGGCGATCACCGCATCCACGTCCAGCTCGTTGAGGGTGATGCTCCGGTGGCTCAACTGCAGGGGCGGCACAACATCCAGCCCCTGGAGCAGGGCGGCGGTTTCCGGTCTTGGGTGCGGTTCAACATAACCCACAACAATATTGTGTCCCAGCTCACGGGCGGCGTGTGCCGCCCGGAGCATGGAATATGTTTTGCCCACCCCCGCAGCATAGCCAAAGAATATCTTGAGCACGCCGCGCTCCTGCTGGTGCGGCGTGGCAGCGGACGTGCTACCGTAAGCCGCCTGCCGCAGCTGGGCCAGCAGGGCATCGGGAGAAGGTCGGCTGTAGCTGTCTGTCATGATGGTTCCATGGTTATGCGGTGCGCGAACACTCAGCGGGGCTGGGTTGTTGCCGTGTCTGCGGCCTGGTGCGCAGTTCTGCCGTTGGGCAGCAGCCCGTCGAGCGCCAGATTGACCATCAGCACGTTGACGCGGGCCTCGCCCAGCAGGCCAAGAGTGCGCCCTTCGGTGTACATGGCTATGGTACGGCGCACTTCTGCAGACGTAAAGCCGGTGGAGTGGGTCAGCCGCTCTACCTGATATTCCGCTGCGGCGGGTGAAATGTGCGGATCAAGGCCGCTGCCCGATTCTGTCAGCAGGTCAGCGGGTACAGGCTGGCCCGCCTTTTCGGGATGCGCGAGCCGTATCTGTTCAAGGCGCTGCTGCACTGTGGTTGCGTATTCCGGCAATGCCGGGCTTTTGTTGCTGGGGCCAGCGTAAAACAGCGGCTTGCCGTCTTCCGTATAGGTCTCCAGATCAGCGCTTACGGGGCGGCCCCATAGATGGTTTGGCGCGCTGAAGGGCTGGCCCAGCAGTGTGCTGTAGTGCCTGCCGTGCAGGTTCAGGATACTGCCTTGCGCCTGAAAGGGAAACAGCGCATTGCCCGCAAGGCTGAGCACGCCCGTATAGGCACAGGTAAGGGCCGACATGATGCACAGAAAAACCAGCGAACGTCGCAGCAGGGTGATGGTAAGCATGATTATCTCCTAAGCCAGCCCAAGACCCACAAGACAGAGGTCGATGAGCTTGATGGCAACAAAGGGAGCGGCAAGGCCGCCAAGGCCGTAAATAAACAGGTTGCGGCGCAAAAGCTGGCCAGAGCTTTCCTCCCGGTAGGGCACGCCGCGCAGGGCCAGGGGAATAAGGGCCACAATAATGAGGGCATTGTAGATGGTTGCGGCCAGAATGGCGCTTTGCGGGCTGTGCAGGCCCATGATGTTGAGTGCGGCAAGCCCCGGGTACAACCCCATGAACAGGGCCGGAATGATGGCAAAGTACTTGGCCGCGTCGTTTGCCAGCGAAAAGGTGGTGAGGCTGCCGCGCGTCATGAGCAGCTGCTTGCCGATGCGCACTATGTCCAGCAGCTTGGTGGGCGATGAATCGAGGTCAACCATGTTGCCAGCTTCCTTGGCAGCCTGGGTTCCCGTGTTCATGGCTACGGCCACATCGGCCTGCGCGAGAGCCGGGGCGTCGTTGGTGCCGTCGCCGGTCATGGCAACCAGATGCCCTTTGCCTTGGTATTGGCGTATGAGCGCCAGCTTGGTTTCTGGCGTTGCCTCGGCCAGAAAGTCATCCACACCCGCCTCGGTGGCAATGGCTGCGGCGGTGAGCGGGTTGTCGCCCGTGATCATGACAGTCTTGATGCCCATGCGGCGCAGCTCGCCAAACTTTTCGCGCACGCCTTCCTTGATAACGTCCTTGAGGTGTACCACACCGAGCACTGTGGCATTGTGGGCAACCACCAGCGGCGTGCCGCCCTGGCGGGCAATGGTCTGCACCACATCGTCGCACTGCTGGCTCAGGCTGCCGCCCTGCTGCTCCACAAAGGCGCGCACGGCATCAGCCGCGCCCTTGCGGATGCGCGATTCTTCCGTATCCACGCCGCTCATGCGGGTGAGGGCAGAAAAAGGCACAAAGGTCGTGCCGCTGTCGGGCATAGGCTGCTCGCCCTGTGTGCCGCGGGTCTGCGGCAGCAGGCTGTTTGCCAGCTGCACGATGCTGCGGCCCTCTGGGGTTTCGTCTGCCAGCGAGGCAAGGCGGGCGGCTGCGGCCAGCTGTTCCTCATTATGGCCGTCCACGGGCATGAAGCTTACGGCCAGCCGGTTGCCAAGGGTGATGGTTCCGGTCTTGTCGAGCAGCAGCACGTCCACATCGCCAGCCGCTTCAATGGCGCGGCCGCTCATGGCCAGCACGTTGGCCTGGTTGAGGCGGCTCATGCCCGCAATGCCTATGGACGAAAGCAGTGCGCCAATGGTGGTGGGGGCCAGACAGACAAAGAGCGCCACCAGTGAAATGACATCTGCCGGGTTGTCAGCATGGTTCAGCTCTGCGGCAAAGCGCGCAAAGCACCACAGCGTGCCGGTGACCAGCAGAAAGATAATGGTCAGGGCCACCAGAAGAATGTTGAGCGCTATTTCGTTGGGGGTTTTTTGCCGGGCAGCGCCCTCGACCATGGCGATCATCCTGTCCAGAAAACTGTGGCCCACCTCGCTGGTAACGCGCAGCACCAGCCAGTCGGAAAGCACCGTTGTGCCGCCGGTCACGGCGCTGCGGTCGCCGCCGCTTTCGCGAATCACAGGGGCGGATTCGCCCGTGATGGCGCTTTCGTCCACAGATGCCGCGCCCTCGGTAACGTCGCCGTCGGCAGGGATAAGCTCACCGGCCAGCACCAGCACGTGGTCGCCCGGCTTGAGCTCCGTGGAGGGCGTCATGACGTAGTCATCGTGGCGCGCGGGATCGGGCAGCTTGCGGGCGTCCACACTTTTGCGTGACTTGCGCAGGCTGTCGGCCTGAGCCTTGCCACGGCCCTCGGCAATGGCCTCTGCAAAGTTGGCAAAAAGCACCGTGAACCACAGTATTGCTGCAATGGCACAGGCAAAGACGGTCTGGCCCGTACTGGCGGGCATGAGCCCCCATACACCGGCCAGCCACAGACCGGTGGTCATGATGGCCGAAAGGTACACGGTAAACATCACAAAATTGCGGGCCTGAATGTGCGGGGCCAGTTTGGTGAAGGCATCACCAAGCGCCCGCTGGAAAATGCGGCTATCTCGTCCTGCATGCGCGGTTTTGGCTGACATGGCAGTATCCTTGTATTCGGGGCGCGCGGGTTAGCGCGCCATTTGCAGATGTTCGGCCACAGGCCCCAGGGCCAGGGCAGGGAAGAAGCTCAACGCGCCAACCAGCAGCACCACAAAGACCAGCAAAAACACAAACATGCCGTTGCAGGTGGAAAGCGTGCCAGCGCTGGCGGCCACGGTTTTTTTGCCCGCCATGCTCTGCGCGATGACAAGTATGGCGGCAATGGGAACAAAGCGCCCGGCCAGCATGAGCGCGCTGAGCAGCACGTTGATAAACGGCGTGTTGGCATTGAGCCCGCCAAAGGCCGAGCCGTTGTTGGCCCCGGCAGAGGTGGCCGCGTACAGAATTTCGCTGAAACCATGGGGCAGGGCGTTGTTGAGGCTATCAACCACCTGCGGCACAAGACTCATGAGTCCGGCACCCACCAGTATGGCAACGGGCGTGGTAAGGCAGACCACCACGGCCATCTTCATCTCATAAGGTTCCACCTTTTTGCCCAGATATTCCGGGGTGCGGCCCACCATCAGGCCCGCCATGAATACGGTCAGCAGCACAAAGGCCAGCATGCCGTACAGGCCGCTGCCCACGCCGCCAAAAACCACTTCGCCCAGCTGCATGAGCACCATGGGAACCAGTCCACCCAGGGGGGTGAGGCTGTCGTGCATGGCGTTGACCGAACCGTTGGAAGCGGCCGTGGTGGCGGCAGCCCATATGGCGCTGTTTGTTACACCAAAGCGCGTTTCCTTGCCTTCCATATTGCCGCTAGCGTGGGGCAGCGCGCTTGCGCGGGCGGTTACGTCCACTTGCCCGGCCTGCGCCAGTTGCGGCGTGGCGTTTTGTTCTGCCCAGGCCGTAAAGCCGATGGCGGCGGCCAGAAGCAGGGTCATGGCCAGAAAAATTGCCGCCCCCTGGCGCATGTCGCCAATCTGCCTGCCAAAGGTAAAACACAGTCCAGCGGGAATGATCAGCAGAGAGAGCATCTCAAGCAGGTTGGCGAGCGGAGCGGGGTTTTCGTGCGGGTGGGCCGAGTTTGCGCCGTTGTAACCGCCGCCGTTGGTGCCGAGCTGCTTGGGTGCAACCTGCGAGGCTTGCGGCCCCATGGGAACCATCTGTTCGGTGACAGTTGCCCCGTCTTCGGTCTGCATGGGTTCAAGCAGGGCAACTGTCTTGTAAGGCGAAAAATTCTGCGGCACGCCCTGCCAGATGAGCAGCAGTGAGAGCACAAGTGAAAGCGGCACAAGAATGTACAGGGTGGCACGTGTGACATCGGCCCAAAAGTTGCCCAGGCTCGTGCCGTGCCCCGTACTGCGGCCAGACCGCAGACCGCGTATAAAGGCAAACAGTACCGCAATGCCCACGGCGGCGGAAACGAAATTCTGCACCGTAAGCCCTGCCATCTGGGCCAGATAGCTCATGGCATTTTCGCCCGAATAGGACTGCCAGTTTGTGTTGCTGACAAAACTTACAGCCGTGTTCAGGGCCAGATGCCAGCTTGTACCGGCTATGCCCTGTGGATTGAGCGGCAAATTGTGCTGCTCCATGAGCAACATCATCAGGGCCGCAATACTCACAAGGCTGAAGAGCATCACGCAGCCGAGGTAGTGTTTCCAGCTCATCCTTTCTGCCGGGTTAACTCCCATAAGGCGGTAGATGCCGCGCTCGCACGGGGCCAGAATTTTTTGCAGCCACAGCGGTTCGCCGTCCATGACCTTGCCCATGTATATGCCCAGCGGCCACGCCAGCAGAGCGAGCAGTATAATGTAGAGCAGACATTGCCCAACCATGTTTTCCATAACGTCCTCCTGCGGGCTTTAGGTTTTGCCCACGGAAACACGGTATGAAAAAACGCATAAAATGGGTGTTAAACTTTGGGGCGGGATATAAAATCTGTATTAAATCTGGCGCTGTGACTGTGGCTGGCAAGCGACCTGCTTGACATTGTTCAACTGATGTTGAATTGTCGGCCAATGGAAACAAAAAAAGCCACAAAGATCTTTGAGGCTCTGATGTCGGCAGAACGTCTTGGCATCTTTCGCCTGCTGGTAAAGCACGCGCCAGAAGGGCTGGTTGCGGGCGAGCTTTCGCAGTTGACGGGCATTCCCAAGAGCAACCTGTCGTTTCATCTCAAGGCCATTGCCAGCAGCGGGCTGGTAAGCATGGAGCGCGAGGGACGCAACACACGCTACCGCGCAAGCATCCCCCTGATGCTTGAGGTTATCGCCTATCTTACTGCCGAATGCTGCTCTGGCAATCCGGATTATTGCAGGCAGTGCCGCACGGAAAGCAATGTTGAACCCAGCCTGTTGCCAACCTGCCGTGAAGACAGAGAACCATAAAATGGAGATATACCATGAGCACGCCTGAAAAAGGCATAACCGGTGGCCAGGTGAGGGATACTGTACGCGAGGGCTACGCAGCCATCGCCACAGGCCGCAGTACCTGTTGCTGCGGCGGTTCGTGCGAAGCCAGCGACCCCATGCGGCTGGCCGAGTCCATTGGCTACACGGCGCAGAGTCTTGCCAATCTGCCAGATGGGGCCAACATGGGGCTGTCGTGCGGTAACCCCGTGGCCATAGCCGCCCTCAAGGAAGGGCAAGTTGTGCTTGATCTGGGCAGCGGCGGTGGTTTTGACGTGTTTCAGGCGGGTCAGATAGTCAAGACCTCTGGTCGGGTGATAGGGGTGGATATGACCCCGGAAATGCTCGCCAAAGCGCGGAAAAATGTTGATTTTTATCAGCAGAATACGGGTCTGGACAATGTGGAATTTCGCCTTGGCGAGATTGAGCATCTGCCAGTGGCGGATGGAATCGTTGATGTGGTGCTTTCAAACTGCGTCATTAATCTTTCGCCAGACAAACCGCAGGTTTGGCGCGAAGTTTTTCGGGTGTTAAAGCCAGGTGGCAAGGTTTCTGTTTCTGATCTGGCGTTATTGAAACCCCTGCCGGATAATATCAGGGAAATGGCGGCTGCCCTGGTGGGATGCGTGGCCGGTGCGGCTCTGGCAGGAGATACAAGATCAATGCTTGAATCTGCGGGCTTCAAGTCCATCGTTCTTACACCCAAGCCGGACTATGTGCGCAGCATGCAGAGCTGGAATGATCCGCTGTACAGGCAGATTGCCGAGGCTCTGCCCAAGGGAGAAGACCTGGCTGACTATATCGTCAGCCTCTCCATTGAGGCCGCAAAATAGGGGTAGACATGAACATTCTTTTCTTGTGCACCGGCAACTCGTGCCGTTCCATCATTGCCGAGGCCCTGTTTCGGGCCATGGCCCCGGCCGGGGTTACCGCGCAGAGCGCTGGCAGCAAACCTGCGGGTTATGTGCACCCCCGGGCGATTGAAGCTCTGGCCGAGGCCGGTATTGCCGCTCAGGGGCTTGAAAGCAAATCGTGGGACAACCTGCCGCAGAAGCCTGACGTTGTCATAACCCTGTGTGCCGGTGCTGCGGGTGAGGCCTGCCCTGTGTATTTTGGCAATGTGGTGCGCAGCCACTGGGGCATGCCAGACCCGGCGGGCGTGCAGGGTGACGAGGCCACCATCAAGGCCGCCTTTGCCGAAACACTGGCGGTGCTGCGCGGGCGCGTTACTGCGCTTGTGCGGCAGCTCGAGGTCAGCCCCGACATGGGTGCGGACACCCTGAAGGGTATTCTTGACGGCATTGCCGTTCAATAAGGAGCTGAAATCATGAGTCAGTCAACGCTACAGCGACTTTCGTTTCTCGACAGGTTTCTGACCCTCTGGATATTTCTTGCCATGTTCGCGGGGGTGGGCCTGGGCTGGGCCATGCCGGGCGTGAAGAATGTGATCAACTTTTTTCAGGTGGGCACCACCAATATCCCCATTGCCATTGGCCTGATACTCATGATGTACCCGCCGCTTGCCAAGGTGAAATACGAGCAGCTTGGCCGGGTGTTTCGCAATAAAAAGGTATTGCTGCTCTCATTGGTGCAAAACTGGGTAATCGGCCCGGTGCTGATGTTTTTGCTGGCCATTGCCTTTCTCTCTGGCAACAACAGCTATATGGTGGGGCTGATACTGATTGGCCTTGCCCGCTGCATTGCCATGGTCATTGTGTGGAACGATCTTGCAGGGGGCGACAGGGAATACTGCGCGGGGCTGGTGGCCTTTAACGCCATTTTTCAGGTGCTGTTCTTTTCTGTTTATGCCTATGTGTTCATTACGGTGCTGCCGGGCTGGCTTGGGATGTCGGGTGCGGTGGTCAATGTGAGCATGGGGCAGATTGCCGAAAGCGTGTTCATCTATCTTGGCATTCCCTTTATTGGCGGTGTTGTCTCCCGTATTTACGGCCTCAAGGTAAAGGGCATCGACTGGTACGAAAACGTTTTTATTCCCCGCATCAGCCCATGGACGCTGCGGGCGCTGCTGTTTACCATTGTTGTGATGTTTTCTCTCAAGGGCGAATACATTGTGCAGCTGCCCATGGACGTGGTGAAGGTGGCAATTCCGCTGCTGGTGTATTTTCTCATCATGTTTTTGCTGTCGTTCTACCTTTCGTGGCGGGCAGGGGCGAACTACGAGCAGTCTGCCACGTTGTCGTTTACCGCTGCCTCCAACAACTTTGAACTGGCCATTGCCGTGGCCATTGCCGTATTTGGCCTCAATTCGGGCGAGGCCTTTGTGGCTGTTATCGGTCCCCTGGTGGAGGTGCCAGTGCTCATCGCCCTTGTGAATGTGGCGCTGTACATACGCCGCAGGTATTTTTCCGGGCGCGAGACTGCCTGACCGGCTTTATGCCCGCAGCAGGCAGGTACCGGTGAGACCTGTACGGAAGGTATGTCTGCAACTGAAAAGGCCGCCCTTTGGGGCGGCCTTTTCTTGTGTGGTGATGCGATTATCAGTCATCGTAGCGGTGCATTTTTTTTGCCTGACCGGGAGGCATGCCGCCTTTCTTTTCAAGTCCTGGAGGGGTGCCGCCCTTTTTCGCCAATCCTGGGGGGGTGCCGCGCCAATTGTCACGATCGTGGTCGTAGGGTGACCTGCCGTAAAAGCGGTCCGGGTCGATATCGTAACGGCGAGCAATGCTGCCCCAGCTCATGCCGTCCTGCCGCATATTGCGGATACGCGATTCGGATACACCAGCCATCCGCGACATGGTGCGCACGCGCGCGCGTTCAAGATCAGATTCACGCTGGCGCCAGTCCCGCTCATAGCGCCCGTAATCGCGTCCGCCATTCATGGCGTCCAGGTAGTCATCGTGCGCGCGGTCTGCCGACCGCGCCATGTCAGAGAGGTTTCCCAGCATGTCCGAAAAACTGTCCAGACTTCCCGCAAAAGCGGGAGAGGCAGACAGCCAGAACATGGCCATTGCAAGAGCAAGGCAGGCTTTGGGTATACGCATAAAAAATCCTCCTTGAATTGCCTATAGCAACAATTTGCATGAATGCAAGATGTGCCAGAAAAGCGCGCCAGATATGCCATATCTGAGATGAAAAAATTTTTGAGTGGTCTATGGCATGGGTCAAACTGTGCTGAAACATAACCGCTTGGTTTGTATGGCCACTATTGTCAACAAATCATATTTCTATGGATTTAATATCTGGATGCTTTTTCATTAAAAGTAGTAGCGCTGCATAATCATTTGTGCTTTGCGATTTGATTTTCATTTCTACAATAAATAATGCAGGGTTTTGTTGAGATATTTTAGTGTTAATAATTTGATATTTTGAATTGAGTGTTTTTTGAATTGATTCCAGAGCTGCGTTTGACCCAGCAATGGTCAGCTTCAAGTTTATAGTTGGCACTGTGCCAACTCTCAAAAAATGTTTATGAAGTATCATTTGAATAGTATAAATCAGCACTGTGCCAAGGCCTCCGACCCAATAAAGGCCAGAACCAATAGCCATTCCGATTCCAGCGGTGACCCAAATTCCGGCAGCTGTCGTTAATCCGGTAATGGTTTGATTGCGTATGAAAATGATTCCCGCGCCAAGGAATCCTACTCCAGAAACAATACCAGAGGCGACCCGCGAGGGGTCAAGACCAACGCCAGACCTGCCAATCATGTCTTCAAAGCCATATTTTGATATTACTATAAACAACGCTGCCCCCATTGCTACCACAAAATGAGTGCGAATCCCCGCTTCTTTAAATCTATGAGCACGTTCATATCCGATTATCGCACCGCAAAGACCTGCACCCAATAGACGCAACAGTAAACTCATTTCCCACAAAAAATCAGTATCAAAGCTTGTCATAAATGCTGTCATGACATTTCCTCACTTAACTAACCAATTCTAATAGTTTTGAAAGCAACAAGCACATTGCCCAGCTGACTGACAATAAAAAATATGTATGCTGCTTGATCGAAAATTTCAGGGGACAAAACCCGTCAATAGGACGCTTGTTACGGTAATTTGCGTTGTCCTAGTCCTGAGCGGCCAGCCTGCGGGTGCTGCGCACGGGGAAAAATCCATCATCGGCATCTATGGCCCGCCAGTTGGACAGTGCACTCTTTATCCATGAGCATGCCCACGGATGTGACATTGACTGTAGGCAGCGCGACGTGAAGGTCGGTGGGGCATCTTATTGGGTTGGCCAGCGTACTGGCGTTGCGAAACACTTGCCCACAAATTTGAATCAGGGGACAGGCTGTTTCAATGGAAACGGTTTGCTCAATATGGCGCGCGGCATTCATAACGTCGGTGGGCTTAACTTCTGCACTGGATTGGCCCAAAGCATGGGTAAAATCAGGAGGTTAAAAAGGGAGTGTATTTTATGCGGCAGTTGGGGCGTTGGTCCAAAAATTCAGATGTGGCTTGCCGTTGCCCTAAAGCTGCCCCCGAAATTTGCGGCTGTCAACGAACCTCGAGGACCTGAAAAAAGCTGTTTGCACCAATCCGCAAAGCCCGCCGAAGTTGTGCAACTTGGGCGGACTTTGGCTGAGCAATTCCTGGTGTCCCACCACAAATTGAATATTAATATCAACTATAAGTAATAGATAGGGTGGTTTTACTTCAAAAAAGCTGCCCCCAAAGTTGCCCCTAATTTTATTCGGTGCGGAACTGGTGGGGGTATCGTACTGCAGGGAGCATAAAGGTCAGATCGCTTTTTTTTGCTGGCTATCCAGCTGCAACACAGCGGAACGAGTCCCCGCAGTTTTCGGCATCGCTAGCCCGGGTATCTGTGCTGTCAGTCCAGGGTATTTATCTACATCTTTCTGTTTTTGTTATTAAAATACTGGCAGTTGTTTGTCTGTTCATCCACATGCTCTGGAGTTATTCATCAAGAGCTGCTAAACGGATATTCAGCATGTAGCGCTTAAGAAACTCCATGTCTCAAACCTGCTTCAATATGCTGTAATAAGTAGAAATTGCATGATTATTCTTGGAAACAGGAACGTTAAAACGCTTCTCTTGGATCTTGCGCAGCGGCGAGCCGTGGAAGACGTGCTTTCATTGGCGGTCAAATGCCTGGGAACTGCCCGTGATTCTGCATTGGTGCGGATATGGCTTGTCGAGCCAGATAACTCTTGCCCAACGTGCGCAGAGCAATCCACTTGCGCTGGACGTGGGCGTTGCCTGCACCTCAAGGCCAGTTATGGAACGTCGCGCACAGACGGGAGGCACTGGACCAAGACGGAAGGGTCGGGTTTTTATCGTTTCCCCTTGGGCAGCAGAAAGGTTGGTTCCATAGCCTTGACCAATAAACCACTGGAAGTGGCATGTATCAGTGGCTCAGAGGCATGGATTGCCGACCCCGATTGGATCAAGAGCGAAGGCATTGTAAGTTTTGCCGGGCAACCTCTGATTTGCCGAGGAGAAACCCTTGGCGTTATTGCTGTTTTTTCGCGCTGTGTTTTTGAGCAAGGCTCCATGGAGCTTTTGCGCATGGTGGCTGATCACATTGCCTACTCCATTGCCAATGCACGGCTTTTTGAAATAGCTGATGCCCTCAACCAGCAAAAAGAACTGGAAAATGCACACCTGCGCGAAGAACTTTACGAGGCACGCAAATTTACGGGCATTATTGGTGAGAGCTCGGCAATAAAGGAAATACGCGAACAGATTCATATTGTTGGCGGTACGGAAGCCACCGTACTCATTCAAGGAGATTCTGGAACAGGCAAAGAACTTGTTGCTCACGAATTGCACAAGCAAAGTAAAAGAAAAAATAATCCGTTTATAAAAATAAACTGTGCTGCAATTCCACAGCACCTTTTTGAGAGTGAGTTTTTTGGCCATGTCAAAGGAGCCTTTACTGGCGCAATCAACGATCGCATGGGCTTTTTTCAAGTAGCCAATGGTGGAACCCTGTTTCTTGATGAAGTCGCTGAAATTCCGCTAGAGCTGCAAGGCAAGCTGCTGCGGGTTATACAGGATGGAGAATTTAGGCGGGTTGGCGAAGAAAAAATACGCTGCACAAATGTGCGTCTCATTGCCGCTACAAATAAAAACCTGAAAGAAGCAATCCAGCGAAGAACTTTTAGAGACGACCTGTATTACCGCTTGCAGGTTTTTCCCATCGTTATGCCCAGTCTCAAAGAACGGGAAGAAGATATCCCTTTGCTAGTGCGGCATTTTATTGGCGTTTTTTGCAAAAAAAATGGCCGCAGCACGTTTGATCTGTCCGGTGAGCAGATGCACAGGCTGCAACAGTATGACTGGCCCGGCAACATACGGGAGCTGCAAAATTTTGTTGAGCGTATGGTCATTACGGGGCGACCAGAGCAGGCATTGGATTATCTTGCCATTTGCGGCCCAGCCGAGGGAAAGGAAAATGTTTTTGTGCAATCAGCTGGCATTACGCAAAGAATTTTGACTGATGCCCAGATGCGACAAATGGAAAAAGCCAATCTGAAGGCCGCGTTGGAGCGGACAAATTGGCTTGTTTACGGAAACAGGGGGGCAGCGGCCTTACTGGGTATAAAGCCGACAACGCTTATTTCGCGGCTCAAGCGGTTTGGCCTTTATGCGCTTCGCCCAGCTTCCATCGTTCTTGATGAGCAAGAGAGCTTTTCTGATAGAGAGTAATTTTCGCAGCCGTACATGATGGCAAGAGGCGAAGTTTCGGCGGCAATGGCGTGCTCCGAAACTTCGCCTTTTATGTTATCTGCCTGCAGTGCAGATTAGCCTAGCCCGGCCAAAGGAGGGGTGTCGAGGAACGGCGGCCACTATCCCTCGCCTTCGGCCTGGCTTTGCTTTCCTGCCCCCCGAAGGCCGTACATTGTGGTACTGCCAGAGGACCAGAATTCCATTACTTCACTTTGCACCATTGAGGTCAGTATTTTTTTGACTTCTCTGGGGCCTTTTTCCGGAAAAATTTCCAGAAAATCATTAAAGTAGAACTTCGTCTTGTTTTTTGCGCTGATGAAATCCACGACCTTTTGCTGATCCGGTGTCATATAAGCCTCGTTGTCATGGGCATTTCGGCACGCATGCCCATGGTTATTAGAACTTGAACTGTGTGCTCTGACGCCAGGTGTAGTAGGCGGGATCACGGAAGTCGTCGATGAGGTGGTGGGTAAATTCAAGACCGGTCATCTTGAAGAAGGATTCCCAACCGATGCGTTCAGCCCAGTCGCCCAGACGTTCGTACTTGTTGGCGTTGGCCGAGTATACCTCAACAATGTGCTTAATTGTTTTGGTCAGTGTGGGCCAACGGGGCGGTTCGTTGGGTATGTAACCCACAACGACCTTGGAGAACTTGGGCATGCTGATACGGTTGGAAACCTTGCCGCCAACCATGATGGCAACGCCGTCGCCTTCGCCGTCCGAGATGGGCAGCGCGGGGCACATGGTGTAGCAGTTACCGCAGTACATGCAGCGGTCTTCCTTGATGGCGATGGAGTTCACCTTGTTGCCGTTGTATTCCACCTTGGTGGG
>NZ_WASP01000002.1 GCF_009712225.1 Desulfovibrio sp.
AATCGCGAGGAGCGTTTATGCTCCCCTTTGCTTTTGAAGTCAACCACTTTTTTCCGTTTTGCGAAACTTTTTGTTTCGCCGTGGGAAGCAGTCGTTTTCTTCAATCGCGAGGAGCGTTTATGCTCCCCTTTGCTTCAGGAGTCAACCGTTTTTTTCGTTTCCGCGAAATTTCATTTCGCTTGCGTTTCCGTGAAACGTTTTCCCTTGTCGCGAGGGGGCAAATTGCCTTAAAGCAGCTCCCCTGTCAAGCATCAAGAGTGAATCTTTTCAGACTTATTCTGGCTATGTAGCGCAAAGCCGCTCTGGGCGCGGAATTTGGCTTATTGCTCCACCACCAGCCGGGAACCGGTGCGCAGGTTTTTCTCATCCACGCCGTTCCAGCGCTTGAGATCGTCCACGCTCACATTATAGGTGCGGGCAATCTTCCACAGAGTGTCATTGGCCTGCACGGTGTAGGTTTTGCCGCCCTTGGCAGCCTTGCCTGGCTTGTCTTTATCCTGCTTGCCACCCACGCGGCCATCGGGGCCAGCTACCACAGTGCGCCCAGCAACAGTGGCTGGTGCAGGGGTAACCGGCGAATGTCCCTTGCCGGGAATGCGCAGCACCATTCCTGCGAACACCTTGTGCGGATCGGCAATGCCGTTCTGCTTTTGCAGATCCTGCACGCTCACGCCGTATTTGAGCGCCACAGAGCTGAGCGTTTCGTCGGGCCGCAGTGTATGGCGCGGCCCGTCGTCTGCCGCCACCACTCGGGCGCTGGCACCCTGCGGTTCGCGCTCGACGGAGTTTCGTGACCCCTTGCCGCCCTTTTCCTGCCCTTTGGCAGGTTTGGCATCGAGTGCGGCCACAGCCTGAGCCGACATATTGACCGATCGGGGCACCAGAACCGTTTCGCCTGTCTTCAAATACGGATTGCCGGGATTGGCCGCCCGCAACGTTGCAACGGATACGCCGCACCGACGGCTGATCTTGTCCCAGGAATCGGCGTTCGTGGCCACAGTGCTCTGCCCCCACCCAGCGTAAGGCGCACACTGAGGCGAAGCCAGATAGGCACGGGCCTCGCGCTCGCGACCAGCGGGCACATATATATATGTACTACGGCTGGTATCGGTCATGGGGCGCTTGTGGTGCCTGTTGAAGGCCGAAAATTCGTCCATGTCCATGCGGCAGGCGCGCGCCATGCCCGCAAGATCGGTACCGGGCTTTGCATTCAGGCGCAGCACACCGGGCGCGTTGTCGGGATGAATGGGATCAAAACCAAGCTGAGGCAGGTTGCGCATAATCTTGGTGACGGCAAGATAGCGGGGCACGTACTGCTTGGTTTCATCCCGCAGCTGCGCCTTGTCGTCAAGCATGTGATTGCGAGACTTGATCTCAAAAAAGTCACGCCCGCCAGTGCCCTGCTTGGCGCGGCCAATCTTGCCTTCGCCGGCATTATAGGCGGCAATGGCCGTGGGCCAGTCGCCAAAATCACCATAGAGCTTTTGCAGATAGTCTGCCGCTGCTTCAGTTGATTTAAAGGGGTCGAGGCGCTCGTCTGTCCACCAATCCTGGTTCAGACCATACTTTTGCCCCGTGTAAGGCATAAACTGCCAGGCCCCGGCAGCTCCGGCGGGCGAGCGGACCTCGCTTCGGTAGCCGCTTTCAACAATGGCAAGATAGGCCAGGTCTTCGGGCATGCCACGCGAACGGAACACCCTTTTGGCATACGCCAGAAACTGCTCCGCCCTTTTGGACGACGCGCTCATGGTGGGGCGGCCTTTACGCAAAAAGTATTTATACTGGCGAGTTACGTCAGACATGGCGCTTTCGGGGATGTTCCTGTCCACCTGACCAGTGGTATTCAGGGCGGCGGTTTCAGAGGCGGTAAGCGGCGGAGAAGTGTCCTCCTCCGGCACCGACATGGAAAGACCCTTCCCGGAATCGCCCCCCTGCCGCGAGGCACACCCCCCGGCAAGCATCAGGCACAAGACAACAGCCACGATACCCAGTCTTGCCATTGCCGCTCTGTTCGAGTCTGATGCCGCAACCATATGTTTCCTCCCCTTTTGCCGCCCCGGCTTGCCATCTGCCGGGAAGATGCGTACACAGCCGCCATGGGCCACCGCTGCTTTACCAGTGCGCTGCTACACGGCATGGATTGCAAACAGCCCACACACATGCGCAACCGCGCACAATATCACATAAATTCCTTTAGTGCAGGCCTTTGCCGCACAAACCGCTCCATTCAATAATGGCCGCCTGGCGGCCAACGCACACAGCCCGGAGGCGCGTATGCATAACGAAACCGAAGAAGCCCCGCTGCTGCCGGGCCTCAAGCCCGTGCTGGAGCTGCTCTCCAGCGATCCACAGCGCATAGACTGCGTCTTCTGCAAAAAAGGTCTGCGCGGTCCCGACGCGCAAGAGGTGCTGAACCTCTGCCGCCAACACAATGTGCGCTTCAGCCTGGTGGACCAGGTGGCTCTCGACCGCCTGTGCCGCGCTGGCGGGCAAGCCAGCCAGGGTGGCCGTCACGGCCGTGACAGCGTGTCGCACCAGGGCGTTGTGGCCCGTCTTGCAGCCACTGGCTTTACCGAGCTTGCCGACCTGCTGACTGGGGTGGCCAATGCTCCCCTGCCGCTCATAGTGGCTCTCGACCAGGTGCAAGACCCCGGCAACGTGGGCACAATCTGCCGCACACTCTATGCCCTTGGCGGCGCAGGCATCATTTTGCCCCAGCACAACAGCGCCTACCTTGGCCCCGCAGCCCGTAGAGCCGCCGCAGGAGCGCTGGAAAAACTGCCTGTCACCCGCGTAACCAACCTGGGGCACGCCCTCGACAGCGCCGAAGAAGCTGGCCTGACCATTTACGGCGCTGGCGGCGATGGCCCTGCGAGCCTCAACGCCTTTGACGAGCCCATGCAGCTACCCGCCGTACTGGTGCTGGGCAACGAAGACAAAGGGCTGCGCCCCGGCGTTGCCAAGCGTTGTGCGCACATGTTGCGCATCCCGCTTGCCCGCTCGTTCGATTCGCTCAACGTGGCCCAGGCTGGAGCTGTACTGCTGGGTCTTGCCGCCGCACATCAGGCAAAAAATTCTGATTCATGACGGTTCCATGACTCAGCAAATCCAAAAGCAAAAAGCACGCCAACACAATTGGCCCCATTTACAGCTTTTAGACAAGCCCTTGACGTAATAAAAAAGGAAGCGCAACTGCGCTTCCTTTTTTATTACAAGCAAAACACTTACTAAATTTTCTCTAGATTATCACTAGAGTTAATTTATACAGTCATAACTTCCGCTCTACTGTAGATATTGCAGTCGAATCTTAACCGTCACAACACCCACACAACAGAAAACACCAGTTCCTCCTGCTGCAGTCCTCCTCACCTGCCACATGCTCGCCACCATAACGCAAAAACCCGCCCTGCCAGTGCGCGGTGCGCAGCATGGCAGGGCGGGTCAAAAATGTGATGTCTCAGTCAGTTTTTTTGAGGTCAGCCGGGGCAGACCAGAGACGCCTTTAGCGGATATATATGGGAATATTGATGAAAACGTCGCGCGTAAAGGTAATCATGCGTTCCATAAGCCAGGGCAGTGCCATCAGCAGTGCCAGAAACATGCACACAACCTTGGGGATAAAGGTAAGTGTCATTTCCTGAATCTGGGTGGCGGCCTGAATAACGCTCACAAGCACACCCACACCCAGCCCAACGCCCAGCATGGGCAGTGCCATCATCAGACAAAGCTCAATGGCCTGACGACCGAAACCAATGACAAAATCTGGGGACATGGGCTACTCCTGAAATTTGACGGTGTGCTAAACGCTATACCCCTTAAGCAAAAACAGGGCCAAAGCGACGCGCATACCTCCGGTCAGAGCAGAAAACTGTTCACCAGAGAACCGACCAACAGATTCCAGCCGTCCACCATAACAAAAAGCAGCAGTTTGAAGGGCATGGATACCATCATGGGCGGCAGCATCATCATGCCCATGGCAAGCAGCACGCTTGAAATGACCATATCCAGTACCAGAAAGGGAATGTAGATGAGAAAGCCAATGGTAAAAGCGGTTTTGAGCTCGCTGATAACATAGGCGGCGGCCAGCAGCATGGTAGGCACTTCCTCCTTGCTGCGCGGCGCTTCGATCTTGCTTATGGAATAAAAAACCGAAAGGTCTTTTTCGCGCGTGTGCTTGAACATAAACGTGCGCAGTGGCCCCTGGGCACGGTCGAGCGCCACCTTGTAGTCGATCTGCTCGGCCAGATAGGGTTGCAGGGCATTGTCGTTGATCTGCTTGCCCACGGGGTACATGATGACCACCGTCATAAAAATGGCAAGACTGGCAAGAATCTGGGTGGGGGGCAGCTGCTGCACGCCCATGGCCTGCCGCAAGAAGCTGAAAACGATGATGATGCGGGTAAAGCTGGTGACCGTGAGCATAATGGCCGGAGCCACTGAAAGCACTGTGAGCAGAAAAAGGATTTCCAGCAGCACAGATACCTTTTCAGGCGATTGCGCTCCCCCGGCCAGGGTAAGCTGCATGGTGGGCATGGCCAGATCCTGGGCGGCCATGGCCACCGCAGGCAAAAGAACGGATATAAGGCTAGCTGCCGCCAGCGCCGCGACGGGCTTCTTCCATGACTTGCTGAAAATCGGCATTTTCTGGCTCATGCTTTGCCTGCTCCTCGGTCAGTAGGGTAATCTGCTGGTCTGTAACCCCCAGCAGCAACCTTTTATTCAAGAAGCGTACCACCATCAAGCCCTTACGCGGCCCCAGAGGCAGCTGTGCCTCCATGACCAGAGCGTCTCGCGGCAGCGACCCGGGGCGCGGCAGAAAGTTGAACTTGCCAAAGCGCCGCGCCAGCCACACGGCCAGCCACATTATGGCAACCAGCAAAAACAGTATGCCCACGGCCTGAATGTAGCTGCCCCATGAAAAAGAAGACTGCCCCAGCGCCGTCACCGGCTCGGCCACAGCGGTGGCGGCCTCCTGCGCTACAGTGCCCACGGCACCGCCTACAGTACCGCGCACGGCGCTGCCAGCAAGGCCGCCTTCGGCAGCGGCAAGCAGTATGGGCAGGCTAGCCAAGCTGCTTCACCCTTTCAATGGGGCTGATGATATCCGTAAGACGCACGCCAAACTTTTCGTTGATGACCACGGCCTCGCCGCGCGCCACCAGTTTGCCGTTGACGTAGACTTCAAGAGGTTCGCCAGCCAGCTTGTTGAGCTCAACCACCGACCCCTGGCCCAGCTGCAGCAGCTCGTTGATGAGCAGACGTGTGCGGCCAAGCTCTGCGGAAACATCCAGCGGAATATCCAGAATAAAGTCGAGCTCGCGCTTGAGCTTGCTGTCCTTGGGCTGGCGCGCCATCTCGGTCATATCCTGAAAATGCGCGTCCACCGCCTGACCGCCAAAGCCTGCGCCAGCGCCGCCAAACGAGGCAGGCCCCTTGTCTTCTTCATCGGCAGCCAACGATTCGGCCCACTGGGCCGCCAGAGCTTCCTCGTCCAGCGCGCCGCCAGCAGGCGCTTCCGGAGCCGCAGCGGGTTCTGCCGCATTGGCCTCGTCTTCCAGTTGCGCAGCCCACTGGGCCGCCAAGGCTTCTTGATCTTCCTGCGACATAGGTCACCTCATTCTCTGTTCCGGCGCGAGCCGCCAAAATATGCAGCCGCGCTGCGGAAGGCTGGCACCCAACCGGGCACAGCCGTCAAGCCGACATATGGAACCAGCGGTTGCGCCAAGGCCGCACTGCCCCTTTGCGCCGCGTTTGCCACTGTTATTCTACAACAAAATCAGTAAAATATACGCGTATAACCCTTTGCGCGCCCAAAATCTGGTTAAGGCGCGCGGCCACTTCGGCCTTCAGCAGCACCTTGCCGTCGGGCGTAGAAATGTCGTTAAAGGTCTTGCCCGCCAGCAGCATGATGATGGCGTCGCGTATTCTGGGGCTGTTGGCCTGCAGGGCGGCAGAAACATCGGCGTTGACCTCTACTTCCATGCCCAGCTTGAGATAGCGACGCCCCGTAGGATCAGAAATATTTACCGTAATGGGCGGCAGAGGCAGTACCTGCCCGCTGCTGCGCGGCAGATCGCTTTGCCGCTCGATACGCCCGTCAGCACCACCGGCAGCGCCAGCTGCGCCACCATGACCACCGCCAGCACCAGCAGTGCCGCCAGCGCCGCCGGGCGCTCCCTTGGCGGCCTCACCAGCAGGGGCATCATGCGGCACAGCGCTGGACACGGAAGGCGTGCGTATAAAAAACCACCAGTAAGCACCAATGCCCGCACCGCTCAAGGTAATGAGCAGGATCGCCAAAATAATGACGATACGTTTGACCCTGGAAGGCTTTTTGGGATTTTCCGCCTGCCCTTCCGGCAGGGCCTTTGATTCCTTTTCTTTGGCCGCCATACGCACTCCACCGACATTGTGGGGTCAAGAACGCGAACCGCTCAAGCCCTTGTAGCAGGCTTTATGCCAAAGCTGTCATACTCTGGCAGGACGCGGCCCGAAAATATCCGTACCAATGCGCACCATGGTGGCCCCTTCGGCCACCGCGCCTTCAAAATCGCCGCTCATGCCCATGGAAAGTTCGGGCAGGGGCAGCCCCAGGCGGGTGCACAACATGTCGCGCAGCTCCCGCAGATGGGCAAAATGGGGCCGCGCCGCATCGCCCGCGTCAAACACCGGGGGCAGGCACATGAGGCCCTGCACATCCAGATGCGGACAATGCTCAAGTACATAATCGGCCAATTCCGGCAAATCTGCAGACATCACACCAGATTTTTGCGATTCACCACCAACATTTACCTCAAACAGCACAGGCTGGCGGGCATTGAGCTCCACCAGCCGCCGTTCCATGGCGTCGGCAAGCTTGCGTGAATCAAGCGTGTGCACAAGGCTGAAGGCCCCCGCCACCAGCTGGGCCTTGCGGCTTTGCACGTGGCCTATCATGTGCCAGCGAATACCCGCGCACAGCTCTGCCGTGGCCGGGTCTGCGGTCAGGTCCTGCCTTTTTTGCAGGGCTTCCTGAACGTAATTTTCGCCAAAATCAATCTGCCCGGCGGCGGCCACCACGGCCAGCGATTCCGCCGGATGCAGTTTTGAAACAGCAATGAGCCTCACGCTCTGGCGCGACCGCCCGGCAGCGGCGCAGGCCGCATCCAGCCGGTCAAGCACCCGCGTGTAGCGTTCCTGCAGCAGAGTGTCGCCCATGCCTACTCCGCCATCAGGCCAAGCTCGCGCAGGAAGGCCGCGTCTTCGGTCCAGTGCTCGCGCACCTTGACCCA
The DNA here is from genome assembly GCF_009712225.1 of Desulfovibrio sp. Lineage (NCBI taxonomy): Bacteria > Pseudomonadati > Thermodesulfobacteriota > Desulfovibrionia > Desulfovibrionales > Desulfovibrionaceae > Desulfovibrio > Desulfovibrio sp. Next base: position 7,272 of record NZ_WASP01000002.1, read on the forward strand.
CAGTTCAAGATGCACCTTGCCGCCCACCAGGTCCTGAATTTCCTTACGGGCATCAATGCCTATCTGTTTGATGGACGCGCCCGCGCGGCCAATGACCATGGCCTTGTGCATGGGCCGGGCCACATAGATAACGGCATGAATGACAGTCTGGCCGCGTTCTTCGTCTTCCTGCCAGCTTTCCACGTCAACGGCCACAGAATACGGCACTTCCTGACGCAGGTGCAGAAACAGCTTTTCGCGCACGATTTCTGCCGTCATGAAGCGCAGGGGCGCGGTAGAAATCTGGTCTTCGGGGAACTGCGCGGGTGCGGCGGGCAACTTGGAGCGGATAAGCTTTGCAAGCTCCGGCAGGCCGTCCTTGTTCAGGGCCGACGTGGGGAAAATTTCCGCCTTGGGCCACATCTCGCTCAGACGCGTCAAAAGCGGCAACATGCGGCTTTTGTCAGAGAACAGGTCAACCTTGTTGATCACCACAATCATGGGGCGCTCGTCGCTCGACAGGGCCTTGGCAAGGGGCGCGAGGTCGCGCTCCAGAAATTCGGGGTGGCGGATGTACAGATGCGCATCAAGCACGGGCATGATGACTTCGGCCTGGGCAAGGCTTTGCCACACGGCCTGGAGCATGGTTTTGCTCAGTCTGCCGCGCACCTGGGCAAGGCCTGGCGTATCCATAAAAATAACCTGGGCGTTTTCATCCGTAAGAATACCCACAATCTGGTTGCGCGTTGTCTGCGGCTTGGGCGTGACAATGGTAACCTTTTGACCGAGCAGGGCGTTCAACAGGGTGGATTTGCCCGCATTGGGCGGCCCCATAAGCGCCACCCAACCGCAACGATAGTTCTGATCCGACATTCTTTCTCCCGGCTGGAAGCATCCAGCCTCTACCGCCGACCTTGCGACGGAATAATTCTTGGCAATTGCAGGGCGCGGATACGCAAACACGCCAAAAGCCGCCCTCTGCGGGCTAACATCTTAAAGAAATTGCGCTTCCGCATTCGGGCGGGCATAGGATTTGCGCTCTCGCCCGGCACAATCAGAGTAAGGCTACTCTAGAAACATACTATAACTGGCTTTCTGTCCCACATCCGCGCTCTGCGGTCAAGACGCAGCACACGGCACGCCCTGCTCCCTCACGGTTCAACCCGGTGAAATGCCCCCCCAAATATCAATGGAAAGCCAAGGGAATACCCACGACCTGTCCTGGGCATGTTACCTGTCCCGCACACAGCAACGCGAACAGCGCATCATTATTATACTTATCTGGAGATAGAAAATCGGGCGGCGAACCGGATTTGCCTTGCTTGACGAGACCCGCGCCAATGCTTACTGTGCCGCGCATGTTCAGCCTGTTGACCTACATTACACTCATCGTTGGCGTTAACTTCGCCTTTTCTGTCACGCCGCTCATCCCGCTGCCCAATGGCGAGATGTGGGCGCCGCTTTCACTCGTCGTGGGCTTCATTTTTGTGGTGCGCGACTTTGCCCAACGCCGCGTGGGCCATCATGTGCTCTGGGGCATGCTGGTAGGCTGCGTGGTCAGCTGGTTCATGGCCAGTCCCCAGCTTGCGCTTGCCAGTGCTGCGGCCTTTGCAGTGGGCGAACTGGGCGACTGGGCCGTATATACCTTTACCCGCCGCCCCTTTTCGCAGCGTATTCTTATCTCGAGCCTTGTGGGCGCGCCGCTCGACAGCATCGTGTTTCTGGGCATGATCGGCATTGCCACGCCGTGGTCGGTCGTTACCATGAGCATGAGCAAGCTGGCCGGTTCGCTGCTTGTCTGGTGGCTGGTACGCCGTCGCGAACAGCGCGAATACACGCCGGAACATCTGCAGGCCTGATTTATCGCGCAGCACGGGCCCTGCCCATATTTTCAAACCCCGCGATGGAGCAGTCGCGGGGTTTTTGTTTTTTGGACGTGTTCCGTATAGGCTCAAAGCCATCCTTCAACGCAAGGGGATTGCATGAATACCCACACCGAAAAAGAACAGGCGCAGGCGGAACTTCTGCTCCAGCGGCTGGATAATGCCGGCCTGACGGAATACGTGAAGCTCTCGCAAAAGACCGGCAAAATACTGTGGCTGAACTTCCTCTCCGGCATTGCCAGAGGGCTTGGCTTCAGCATTGGAGCGAGTCTTGTACTGGCAGTTGTTTACAAGATTCTGGCACGCATCATCAGCATGAACATTCCCTACCTCACCGAGATGCTACAGCAGGTCATGAGCATGGCCAGGGGCGGCTAGCGGGTACTGGAAAAAGAAAGGGGAAGGAAACCCGGTTTCCCTCCCCTGCGCAAATTGCGGCAAGATGCGGCTATGAGCCAGCAGCCGCGCGGGCGGCTTCTTCTGGATACAGGGCCGTGATCTTTGCCAGAAAGTCCATAAAGCGGCATTCCACAATGGCCTGGCGGGCGTTGCGCGCCAGATCAAGGTAGTAGGTAAGGTTGTGCAACGAATTGAGGCGGAACGACAACAGCTCCTGGCTGGCGTACAGATGCCGCAGATAGGCCCGCGAAAAATTGCGGCAGGCGTAGCAGCGGCAGTTGGGATCAAGAGGCCCGTCGTCTTCGGCAAATTCGCGGCGCTTGATGTTGATCTTGCCAAGCGAAGTGTAAAGCGTACCGTTGCGCGCGTTGCGGGTGGGCAACACGCAGTCGAACATGTCCACACCGGCATGGATGCCCGTAACGATATCCAGCGGTGTACCCACGCCCATGAGGTAGCGCGGCTTTTCGCCGGGCAGCAGCGGGGCCGTGTGGTAGAGCAGATCGTACATCTTGTCCTTGGGCTCGCCCACAGAAAGGCCGCCAATGGCAAAACCGTCAAAATCCATACCGCACAGTTCGTTGACCGAACGCTCGCGCAGATCTTTGTAAAAGCCGCCCTGGGTGATGCCAAAAAGCAGATTGTGCGCCGAACCCGGCGGGTAGGCGTCAATGGCGCGCTTGGCCCAGCGAGTGGTGAGGGCCAGCGATTTTTCGGTATAGGCATAGTCCGCGCCAAAGGGCACGCATTCGTCCAGCACCATCATGATATCAGAATCAAGATTGCGCTGGATTTCCAGCACTTTTTCAGGCGTGAACAGGTGCTTTGACCCGTCGAGATGCGAACGGAACTCCACTCCTTCTTCGCGGATCTTGCGCAGCGAACTCAGGCTGAACACCTGAAAGCCGCCGCTGTCCGTGAGAATGGAGCCAGGCCACGAGGCAAACTTGTGCAGCCCCCCGCGCCTGTGCACCAGCTCGTCGCCGGGGCGCAGGTATAGGTGATAGGTATTGCCCAGAATAATGGGCGCGCCAATGGCGGCCAGATCATCGGGTGCAAGTGCCTTGACCGAACCCACGGTTCCCACGGGCATGAAGATAGGCGTGGGAATAGTGCCATGAGCCGTGCGCAGCACGCCCGCGCGGGCCGCTCCGTCGGTATGTTCGATGGTAAATATGGATTGGGACATGCCGCGCACACTATCCGCAAGCGCCTCGCGGCGCAAGAGGGGCCGTAAACCCCGGTCCAGCGCCAGCCAGCGGCAAATTGTTGTGCCTTTGGGGCAATGTTGCTAAGGTTGCTGCCTTTCAACGTAGGGTGTTGCGCGCAAGGGCCGGGGCCGTTGCGCCGGGGGGATGCGCAAGGACAAACGCCCCCCTGTTGCCGCATGAGCGGTGCGCGCTTTGCCGCGCAGAGCGTCCGTCAGCAAAGTTCAAACGAGGGGAATTCCCTGTGAGCGATTGCACATTTTCACCGTCGCTGTGCCACATTGATCTGGGAGCCATCCGCCGCAATTTTGGCCGCATGGGGCACCCGCAGGTGCTTATGCCTGTCATCAAATCCGATGCTTACGGTCACGGCCTTGTGCCGGTGGCACGCGTGCTGGCCGAGGCAGGCGCGCGGCGCTTTGCCGTGGGCACGGTTTCTGAGGGCATGGCCCTGCGTGATGCCGGTTTGCGGCAGACCATCGTGCCCCTGCTGGGCGCGCTTACCGATGTGGACTGGCAGGGCGCAGTGATGCAGGGCCTTACCCCGGTGGTGGGCAACTTTGACCAGCTTGAACGCGCGGCGGCTCACTGCCACGCGGGCCGCACCCTGCGCGTGGCCATAAAGTGCGAAACCGGCATGGGCCGACTGGGCTTTTCCGAAGCAGAGCTGCCGCAGGTCATCGACCGTTTGCGCAATACGCAAGGGCTTGAACCTGTCATGGTTCTGTCGCACTTTTCGTGCGCTGACGTGCCCGAGCAGGAAGCATACACCCAGGATCAGGTACGCCGCTTTACCGCCATGTCTGACGCGCTGCGCGCGGCCTTTCCCGAAATCGAGCGCTCGCTGTGCAATACGGCTGGTACCATTGGCCGCCCAGAAGCGCACTTCGAAATCTGCCGCCCCGGCATTTCTCTTTACGGTGGCAATCCTTTTAAGGGAACCACATGGGAAGACAAGGGCGACAGGCTTGGGCTGGAATGGGCCATGAGCGTGAGCGCGCCGGTTATTGAAGTGCGTCAGGTGGCCGAAGGCCGCAGCGTTTCGTATGGCCGCCTGTTTACCGCCCCAAAGCCCGCGACCATTGCCGTGGTGGCCATTGGCTACGCCACCGCCTTCAACCGCTCGCTCTCTACCCGTACAGCCATGATTATCAATGGCCGCCGCGTTTCGCAGGTTGGCCGGGTGTGCATGGGCATGATCATGGCCGACGTGACCGGCCTGCCCCCGGTACGCGTGGGCGACACGGCCTGGCTTGTGGGTGGACCAGCCGACCCAGGCCAGACCCAGGTTACGCCGCAGGACATTGCCGATGCTCTGGGCACGATTTCATACGAAGTTCTGTGTCTTTTCGGGGGCATGAACCCGCGTGTCTACGGCTAGGGGCTTTAGAGCAAATTTCGGCTTGACAGGCCCATTTGCCGGACGTATAAGACTCGTTCCTTGCTCGCGCCCCGTGTGGCGTGGGCTGCCAATCCAAAAGGAGAATACCAATGCGGAAATTTGAAACCCTGCTGCTCCTTTCCCCGGAGCTTTCCGCCGACAATCGCGAGGGCATCATCAATGCTCTTACCGCGATCATCGCGCGTGAGAAGGGCGTCATGGTGGAAGTGGACAATTGGGGCATGCGCGACCTCGCCTACCCTGTGCGCAAACTGATGCGCGGCTACTATGTGCGCCTGGTGTATCAGGCTCCGGCCGAACTTATCGCCGAGCTTGAACGTAACGTGCGCATTACCGACGGCATCTTCAAGTTTGTGACCGTCAAGCTGGCCGACGAAGTGGCCGGGGAGGTTGCCTAACATGGCTTTTAAGAAAAAGTTCGCTCCGCGCCGCAAGTTTTGCCGCTTCTGCGCCGACAAGGACCTGCCCCTGGATTACAAGCGTGCCGATATCCTGCGCGATTTCATCACTGAACGCGGCAAGATCATTGCCCGCCGTATCACCGGCACCTGCGCTCATCACCAGCGCCTGCTGACCCGCGAAATCAAGCGCGCCCGCCAGATGGCCCTGCTCATCTACACCGCGACGCACGATTCCGGCGTCAAGAAAAAGAGCACCATTTAAGGAGGCGCATATGAAACTGATACTTCGCGCCGACGTGGAAAATCTCGGCAGCCTTGGCGATGTGGTTGAAGTGAAAGCTGGTTATGGTCGCAATTTCCTGCTTCCGCAGGGTCTGGCCATGGTGGCTTCGCCCGCCAACCTCAAAGCTTTTGAACAGGAACGCAAGAAGCTTCAGGCCCGCATGGATGCCGTGCGCGCCGAAGCCCAGGACCTTCAGGCTCGCCTTGAAGCCCTGGACGTGGTCATTCCCATGCACGTGGGCGACAACGACAAGCTTTACGGCTCCGTCACCACCACCATCATAGGCGACGCCCTTGCCGTCCTTGGTGTGGATGTTGACCGCCGCCGCATTCTTATGGATGCCCCCATCCGCACCCTTGGCGAACACCCCGTTCGCGTGCGTCTGCACGCCAGCGTGATCGCCATGGTTCCGGTGAAGGTGGTTTCCGACCATCAGCCCATCGTTGAAGACGAGCCCGTCGCGGCTCCCGCTGAAGAAGCCTAGTCCACCCTATAGGGTTTAGCGTGGCTTCCCGCAACGATAGCAATTCTGCCCCCGGCCACACGGCCGGGGGCGCGCCTTTTGGGCAGGGCCGCAGCAAAGACGGCCAGTCTCGTTCTGCGCACTCCCACAGTGCCGAAAAAGCCGAATCAGACATTCTGCGCCGCGTGCCCCCGCACAGCGTTGAAGCAGAACAGGCAGTGCTTGGCGGCGTATTCATGCGCCCCCAGCTCATGCACTCCATTGCCGACCAGCTGACGGACGAAGATTTTTATCTACCCGCTCACGCTACCATCTACCGCGCATTTCTCGAACTTTACCGCAAGTCGGCCCCGCTCGACCTCATCGCCACAGCCGAACAGCTCAAGAGCCAGAACGCCCTTGAAGAAGCAGGCGGCGCGGTCTATCTGGGCGAACTGGCCCAGGCCGTTGTTTCTGGCGCCAATGCAGAATACTACGCCACAATTGTACGCGACAAATCCCTGCAGCGCAGCCTCATCAACGCCTGCTCTGGCATCATAGTCAACTGCTATGACGCCACGCGCGAGGTGGGCGAACTGCTGGACGAATCCGAGCAGGCCGTTTTTTCCATTTCGCAACGCACCTCGGGCAAGGATTTTACCCCCACCCGTGAGCTGCTGGAGCGCGTGTTCGACAAGCTTTCCAAGCTGGCCGACGCCAAGGACGTCATCACGGGCGTCACCACGGGCTATACCCGCCTCGACAAGCTGACTGCGGGCCTGCAGCCCTCAGATCTTATCATTGTTGCTGCGCGCCCCAGTATGGGTAAAACAGCTTTTTCCATGTGTATGGCCCTCAATGCCGCTGTGCGGCAGAACGTGCCGGTGGCTGTTTTTTCGCTCGAAATGAGCAAGGAACAGCTCATGCAGCGCATGCTTGCCGTGTGGGGCAAGGTGGATCTCTCCAAGCTGCGCCGTCCTTCGCTGTTGACCGACGAAGACTGGCAGCGGCTGTACGACGCGGCAGACGTGGTAGCCCGCGCGCCCATATTTATTGACGATACCCCGGCACTCACCACCCTTGAACTGCGCGCCCGTACCCGTCGCCTCAAGGCCGACAAGGGCCTTGGCATGGTGGTGGTTGACTACCTGCAGCTCATGCGCACCAGCCGCCGAACCGACTCGCGCGAACTGGAAATTTCAGACATCTCGCGCTCGCTCAAGGGCCTTGCCAAGGAAATGAACGTGCCGGTGGTGGCGCTTTCGCAGCTTAACCGCAAGGTTGAAGAACGCAGCGACAAACGTCCCATGCTCTCTGACCTTCGTGAATCGGGCGCTATCGAACAGGATGCTGACGTTATCATGTTTGTGTACCGCGACGACGTCTACAAGTTCCAGAAACCCGCCGACCGGCCTCCCCAGGGCATAGCCGAAATCATTATCGGCAAGCAGCGCAACGGCCCCGTGGGTGTTGCCGAGCTTATGTACATGTCGCCCTACACCTCGTTTGAAGATATTGCGCCAGACTGGATGCCCCCGCCCTCGGAGGGCGGAGCCTAGGCAAAAATTCGAGCCGTGCACAGGCCGCTAAAGCGGTTTTTGCGCGGCTCTTTTGCATAACTAGCCAGAAATTTTCGCATATGCAGGGTGTAATGCTGTACCGCCTTGGTGTGATTATTTCATACGCAATAACTGTCCAATTCAATATTGGTTGAACAACCAATTCAAGTATCGGCAATGCAAATCACTCTACAGCATCTTGTTTATGCCAACAGTGTTCCATGCATGCACGGCATTTGTACCCCCCATCAGATATTGAGAATATTTGCACAACCTTTGAAAAAAAGCTTCTCCTTTAGCCGTTTAGCCCAACGCCTATGGGGTTTTCACGGAATTTCTCCTTGTAATTTTGTACAATACCACCTTTTTTTTAGCGATTCGTTGACAAGCCCTTCAAAGCGTGTTTCCATATATTCCATGGGCCGCGTACCGGTAATACGTTTTACTGGACGGAAGCGCGGGAAGATTGTTTTTTTTGAGAGGGTGTTTCATGTCTAAGTCCATCTATGTCGGGAACCTTCCCTGGTCTGCCAATGAAGAACAGGTTCAGGACCTTTTTGCTGAATACGGCAACGTCCTGTCTGTGAAACTCATCAGCGACAGGGATACCGGCCGTGCCCGCGGCTTCGGCTTTGTGGAAATGGAAGACGGCGATGCCGATTCCGCCATTGAAGCCCTGGATAACTTCAGCTTTGGCGGTCGCACGCTGCGCGTGAACGAAGCCAAACCCAGAGCCCCGCGCCAGCCCCGCTACTAGGGCGCTGTAACGGACAAAGACACGCCCCGACCTGGGGCGTTTTTTGTTGCGCACACTTAAGGGACACCGTCAGGTGTCCCTGACTATTCATGAGGGTGGGGTGTTCGGTGGGCTTTTGGGTTCACAGCACACCCCACCCACCCGCTCTTCATTCATACGGCAGATCAGGGCAGCGCTTTCGCACCCGCCCGCGCCAGAGCTCCGTCTGCCATCGCCACAACATCCTTGATGCTCCCTCAATACAATGCTGGCAACACGCCTGCGCTGGTAGTTTAGCCATTTCAGGCAATCCCATTCCGGCCAGCCTGTCGTTGATACCCCTCCGTTATGGCCTCACTCCCGCCCCTGCTCCACGCTTTTGCCGCCTGAGTCCCCAGTTTTTTCAGTCTGCCCGTTACAAACCCGACTGCATAAATACGCTTTGTCGGTGTTCAATTTCAAAACATCCGCTCTATTCCTGCGTTTGCGGCTCAAAACCGCCAATCGCTAACCTTCGCCATCCCGCAACTGGCAATGCAAGAGCTTTGCCGTAAAAGCAAAAAATGCAGAGCGCTACCGCTACTGGGCCTCACAATATATTGGCCATGCGGCGCATGTGACACTGCCAAACTCCGTATAGTGGAAAATTGCGCCTTCTGAAAATGAACATATAATCAATCTATTAAAAAAATTTCAAACATAAATTCATTACAATAAAAAAATCTTGCGCTGTTTTTGCAAATAACTGTAGGATACTTGCAGTGATTTTCATACTATTAAACAATTTTTACAATTCATTACACGCTCAATCAAGACAGTGGGAAACATTTCACACGTCATACGCAACGTTTTAAACAAAGTATTTTTCCACAAATACCGTTTGCTATTTGTTTGAACAGTCTTTTTTACATGCGACATACTGTTTAACCATACAGCAGTACACAGGCAGCAGGTGCGGGTAGCCCTACCGGCCCCAACCCAGCGAAAAGCAATGGGATCAACCATGCCGACGACCCGCTTTGACCTTACCCACCCACCCTTTGACCTGCTTACGCTGGCCGAGGCATCTGCCCTCTCGGCCTCTGCCGACATTCTCTACTTCAGCGACGAGCAGGAAATCCTGGCCTCGGGCAGCCCGGTAGACGCCCTGTATCTGGTCATGAAAGGGCTTGTTCGTGAAATGTCGGGCGAGGACGTTGTGGGGGCCTACCGCGAGCACGAAACCTTTGACTGCCGCGCGCTGGCCACAGGCAAAACCGCCCACAGGTATGTGGCGCATGAAGAAGTGCTGCTTTGCGTTTTCCCCGGGCGCGAGGTGCTGGCGCTCACTGAAAAGAATTCGCTTTTTGGCGCGTACTTTTTTGCCACGGTTTCAGACAAGCTCGGGCAGCTGGCCCAGTCGCGCGACCGCAGGGAATGGCAGAGCCTCTTTGCGGTCAAAATCAGCGACGCGGGCTTTCGCGCACCCATATTTGCCGACGGCGACGAAACCATTGCCCAGGCCGCCCGCCGCATGGAGGAAAACCGCCGCAGGTCGATCTTTGTGCGCCACGGATACCAGACGGGCATTTTTACCACCGGCGATTTTTGCCAGATCGTGGCCAACGGCATTTCCAACCAGACCCCTCTGCGCCAGTTCGCCCGGTTTTCACTGCTGTGCTGCGAAAAGGACGACTACCTTTTCAACGCACTGCTGCTCATGACCCGCCACAACATCCACCGTATTGTGGTGACGGACAAAGGGCAGCCCGTGGGTGTTCTGGCGCTCATCGACCTGCTTTCCTATTTTTCCAACCATTCCCTGTCCATTGCGCGGCAGCTCGAGGCGGCCACCACCTTTGACCACCTGCGCGCCGCCATGCTGGACATGGAATCACTTGTAACAACCCTGGTGACGCAAGGGATAAAAACGCCGCAACTGGCGCGGCTGGTTCAGGTTCTGAACACCCAGCTCATGGCCCGGCTGTGGCAGATGGTGGCTACCCCCGCTGTATTCGCGGGCAGCTCACTGCTTGCCCTCGGCTCGGAAGGCCGTGGTGAACAGATTCTGAAAACCGACCAGGACAACGCGCTGATCCTTGCAGAAGGGCTGAACGAAAAGGAGGTGGAACAATCGGCAGAAAGCTTTACCCACCACATGCTCCAGTTGGGGTATCCGCCCTGCCCTGGGGGCATGATGGTCAACCAGCCACTCTGGCGGCACACGGTGCGCCAGTGGGGCCACACCCTGCACGGCTGGGCAAACAGCACACAGGGCGAGGGGCTCATGCATCTGGCCATCTTTCTGGATGCGGAAACCGTGTCGGGCCCGGCATCGTGGCTGGCGGCGTGCAGGCAGGCCCTGCGCGGCGTACTGCCCGACGATGCCGCGTGGTATTCGCGCATGGCGCTGCCCATAGAACAGTTTCCCACCCGCAAGGTGGAAACGGGATTCTGGCGGCAGTTGCTCAACCGCGAAAAAAACGCACTGCTCGACATCAAGAAGGCGGGCATCTTCCCCATAGTGCACGGCGCGCGTGTGCTCGCGCTGGAGGCGGGCATAGATGCCCCCAACACCTTTGACCGGCTGGAGGCCCTGACATCGCGATCGATTCTGGAAAAATCCTTTGCCGACGACGTGGCCGAATCACTGGCCTTTCTCATGCGCCTGCGGCTTGACGCTGGCCTTGAGATGGTGCGCAGGGGCACCCCCCTGAACAACGAGGTGGATACAGCCACCCTGTCAACGCTTGAAAAAGACCTGCTTCAGGACGCGCTGGAAGTGGTGCGACGTTTCAAGCGGCTGGTTGGGCAACGCTACGGACTGGACAGGTTCTGAGATGCCCGCATCGTGGCTGCAAACCGTGGGGCGCATATGGGGCAAGCGCCGCCTGCACGAACCCTACCGCTCGCTGCTGGACGAAGACGACGGCCAGCTGGTGAGCATAGACTGCGAGACAACCTCGCTCAACGTAAAGGAGGCGGAACTGCTTTCCATCGCTGCCGTACGCATTGACGGGCAGCGCATCTGCACCAGGCAGGCGTTTAACGCGCTGATCACACCGCAGCACGCCCCGGAAGGGCAAAACGTGCGCGTGCACGGGCTGCGCCCCTGTGATTTCAGCAACGGCCTGCCTCTTCAGGATGTATTGTTGGAGTTTCTTCAGTTTGTCAGGGGCAGAACACTGGTCGGCTATTATTTGCAGTACGACATAGCAGTGTTGAACAAATATTTGAGGCCAATAATGGGGGCAGCATTGCCAAACCGCCGGATTGAAGTGTCCGGCCGTTATTACGATTGGCGATTTGCGCAATATCCTGGCGCCTACATTGATCTGCGGTGGGAGACCATGGTCAAAAACCTGAGGCTTCCCACCCTGCCAAGGCACGATGCCATGAACGACGCCATAACTGCGGCCATGATGTATCTGGCGCTGCAACCGCGCAGATACGGCACGCACAGGCTCCCATAACGTCCTGCGTGTGATGTGACACAAGGACAAATAATGTACGGAGGGGACAATGGCCTCAGAATTGACGCGACGGATTGAAAGAAATGCTCAATACCAGCAATTGATCAAGGCCCGAAACTCCTTGGGCTGGAGCCTTACCATTCTTGTTTTTGCGGCCTATTATGGCTTTATTCTCATAGTGGCCTTTGACAAATCGCTGTTTGCCACGCCCCTTGCAGCGGGCATGACCACAACCTGGGGCATTCCGCTGGGCATAGGCATCATACTGCTCACCGTGCTGCTCACGGCAATATACGTGCGCAAGGCCAATAATACGTTCGACCCTGCCCTCAAACAGATACTTGAAAAAGAGGTGCAGTCATGAGCACGCCAACCCGCACCATGTGGCCGCACAAAATTTACGGCTGTTCCATCTGGCGCGCCCTTGCCGCACTTGTGCTTGCAGTCTGGACAACCGCGCTGCCCGGCTTTGCCCTTGCGGCGGGCACCATTGAGGAAACACAAAAGCAGGCAACCGACTGGACGGCCATCATCATGTTCACCGTCTTTGTGGGTGGCTCGCTGTGGATCACCAAGTGGGCCGCCAAGCGCACCCGCTCCGCCGCAGATTTCTATACTGCGGGCGGCGGCATAACCGGTTTTCAGAACGGCCTTGCCATCGCCGGCGACTTTATGTCGGCTGCTTCGTTTCTGGGAATTTCCGCCGCAGTCATGGCCACGGGCTTTGACGGCCTCATCTATGCCATCGGCTTTCAGGTTGGGTGGCCGCTCATTACCTTTATGCTGGCCGAACGGTTGCGCAACTTGGGACGCTTTACCTTTGCCGATGTGGTGGCCTACCGGCTGCAGCAGGTTCCCGTGCGCATTTTTGCCGCTTCGGGCACACTGGTGGTGGTGCTCTTTTACCTCATTGCGCAGATGGTGGGCGCAGGGCAGCTCATCAAGCTGCTCTTTGGCCTTGATTACCACTATGCGGTGGTCATTGTGGGGCTGCTTATGATGGCCTACGTGCTTTTTGGCGGCATGACGGCAACCACATGGGTGCAGATCATCAAGGCCTGCCTGCTGCTCGGCGGGGCCTCGTTCATGGCCTTTATGGTCATGGCCCGGTACGATTTCAGCCCCGAAAAACTGTTCACCGCCGCCGTGGGCATCAAGCAGAGCACGTCCATCATGGGACCGGGCGGCTTTGTCAAAGACCCCGTTTCGGCCATTTCGCTGGGGCTTGCGCTTATGTTTGGCACGGCGGGCCTGCCGCATATTCTCATGCGTTTCTTTACCGTGCCCGACGCCAGAGAAGCCAGAAAAAGCGTGCTGTGGGCAACCACCTGGATCGGCTATTTCTACATTTTGACCTTCATCATCGGCTTCGGGGCCATCGTGTTTGTGAGCACCAACCCAGAATTTCTTGATGCCAAGGGCATTTTGCGCGGCGGCAGCAACATGGCGGCCGTGCACCTGGCAAACGCCATTGGCGGCAACGTCTTTCTCGGCTTCATGTCGGCGGTGGCCTTTGCCACAATTCTTGCGGTTGTGGCAGGGCTCACCCTCTCGGGAGCTTCTGCCGTTGCGCATGACCTCTACGCCTCTGCCCTCAAGAAGGGCAAGGTGAGCTCTGCCCAGGAACTCAAGATATCCAAGCTGACAACAGTGGCGCTTGGTATCATAGCCATGTTTCTGGGCATCGTGTTTGAAAAGCAGAACGTGGCCTACATGGTTTCGCTGGCATTTGCCATTGCGGCCTCGGCCAACTTTCCGGCCCTGATACTTTCTGTGCTGTGGAAAAACTGCACCACAAAGGGCGCGGTGAGCGGCGGCTTTGTGGGTCTGCTTGCGGCGCTGGTCATGACCGTGCTCTCTGACGCGGTGTGGGTGGGAACGCTGGGCAACCCGCCCGGCAGCGCGCCCTTTCCGTATTCGTCACCGGCCATCTTTTCCATGCCGCTGGCCTTTGCCTGCATATGGATAGTTTCCATGTGCGACCGCTCGGCTCAGGCCCGGCAGGAACGCGAGGCTTTTGACGACCAGAAGATCAGGTCTGAAACCGGGCTTGGGGCCTTCAAGCCCACCGTGCATTAAATCCAGATTCATAAAACCGGATGGGGGCGGCCCCTGTGCAAGCCGCACAAGGCGCTGCCCCCATCTGCTGTAAAAACCGGCCCATAACACCTGCACCATACCCGCCAGAACGTGCTTTCTGGCGGGTATATTACGTTGTGCGGGTCGCCCCCCGCCTGAAAAACAAATACCTTTCACGGCTTTTCTTTGCGGGCTTGCCTTGCCGACCGCTGCAAATTTTGCCATGATGGTTTTGACGCTTCTGCCGGTTATTTCGGCCCGAATATCCTTGTCCGGCGCAACAATCCTTTGAGGAGGGCAGCATGCTTACCCCCAACCAGTGTGTGCTTTACAGCGGCGGCGCCGCTGGAACAGAACAGTTCTTCGGCGCTTTGGCCGAAAGCTGGGGTCTGGAAGAAGTAAATTACAGCTTTGAAGGACACCAGATCGAACGCACGCGCGGTGTGCGGGTGCTCACTTCCGAAGAACTGGCCCTCAAGGATGTAAGTCTGACCTATGTTTCGCGGCTCATGAGCCGCGAATACACGCGCGCGCCTCTTTTCCGCAAGGTTTTGCAGTCCATCTGCTGGCAGGTCAGCAGTGGCGAGCAGATCATCGTTATCGGCGCTGTGCAGCCCGATGGCACAGTCAAGGGTGGCACCGGCTGGGGCGCAGAATTTGCCAAAATCTGCAACAAGCCCCTGCTTGTTTTTGATCAGCCCAAGAATGCCTGGTTTTTCTGGGACAAAGATAAATGGACCCAGACAGACGAACCCCGCATCACCCATCCCCACTTTGCCGCCACCGGCACCCGTTTTCTTGAAGACAATGGCCGTGTAGCCATTCAGGACCTTTTTGCGCGTTCTTTTTCGCGCTAGGAACATAATCCGCTTTTGCTGATACGGCCCCTGGCTGCCACACGGCCAGGGGCCGCGTTTGCGGCGACCGCTGGCCTGGGCGCCAGGGATTGCGCAACGTTTCAGCCCGCATCACCGGAGAATTCATGAGCCGTCAGTTTACCCCCGCAGAACAGGCTGTGCTGCGCATAGTACAGGACAACCTGCCAGATTCGCTTACTCCCTACGCCGACATCGCCGAAAAGGCGGGCATGACAGAAGCCCAGGTACTTGAGCTGCTCAGCTCGCTCAAGGAATCAGGAGCCATCCGCCGCTTTGGTGCCAGCATTAAACACCAGAAGACCGGCTGGACCCACAACGCAATGGTGGCCTGGAAAATCAGCCCCGATATGGCCGAGCAGTGCGGCACAGAGGCCTCCCGGCACGACCACATTTCGCACGTCTACTACCGCCCGAGCTCGGCGCCCGACTGGCCCTACGAGCTCTACACCATGATTCACGGGCGTAGCGAGGCGGAATGCCTTGGCGTGGTGGACGACCTCAAGCGCGATACCCCCCTGCGCGAGCACGCCGTGCTGCGCAGCCTCAAGGAACTGAAAAAAATTTCCATGACCTATTTTGCCTGACACCAAGGAGCCTTTGATGGACACCACTTCTCGGCAGCTTTTTGAAAAAGCCTGCGCTGTCATTCCCGGCGGCGTCAACAGCCCCGTGCGCGCCTGCCACAATGTGGACAGCCAACCCCTGTTTATTGCCGAAGGCCACGGCTGCCGGATTACCGATGTGGACGGTCACGAGTACATCGACTTTGTGCTTTCGTGGGGCCCCATGATTCTGGGCCACGACGAGCCCTCGGTGACAAAGGCCGTGTGCGAGGCCGCAGCGCGTGGCACGAGCTACGGCGCTCCCTGCCCGGCAGAAGTCACCCTGGCGGAAGAAGTGGTTGCCGCCATGCCCAGCCTTGAAATGGTGCGCATGGTCAACTCTGGCACAGAGGCCACCATGAGCGCCCTGCGCCTTGCCCGCGCCGTTACCGGCAAGGACAAGGTACTCAAGTTTGTTGGCTGCTATCACGGCCACGCCGACCCGTTCCTGGCGGCCGCCGGGTCCGGCCTCGCCACGTTTTCCATCCCCGGCACGCCCGGCGTGCCCGCAGCGGTGGTGGCCGACACCCTGCTTGCTCCCTACAACGATCTTGAAGCGGTCAAGGGCATCTTTGAACAGCACGGCGCAAGCATTGCCGCCATCATTGTTGAGCCCATCGCCGCCAACATGGGCCTTGTGCTGCCCAAGCCCGGCTTTCTTGAAGGGCTGCGCTCCATCACCCAGCAATACGGCAGCCTGCTTATCTTTGACGAGGTCATCACCGGCTTCCGCGCTGCCTTTGGCGGTGCGCAGGCGCGTTATGGCATCGACCCCGACCTCACCACCTTTGGCAAGATCATTGGCGGCGGTCTGCCCGTTGGGGCCTTTGGCGGCAAGCGCAAGTACATGGAACTGATCGCCCCCCGGGGCGGCGTGTATCAGGCTGGCACGCTCTCGGGCAATCCTCTGGCCATGGCCGCGGGCATTGCCACCCTGCGTTACCTCAAGGCCGCCGACTACGCTGCCCTTGAAAAACGCACCCATGCCTTTGCCATGGAACTGCGCGATATTCTTTCGGCCAAGGGCGTGCCCATCCAGATGCCCACTATCGCTTCCATGTTCTGCCCCTACTTCAGCGAACAGGAAGTGACCGACTTTGCCACGGCAAAACTGTGCGACCAGAACCTCTTTACCAGTTTCTACAAGCAGATGCGCAATCAGGGCATCTACCTTGCGCCTTCGGGCTACGAAACCGGCATGGTGTCCTTTGTCCACACCGCAGACGACTTCGGCAAGGCTCTGGACGCCGCCCGCAAGGTGACGTTCTAAATTCCGTATGCCAGGGGGGGCTGAATACCGGCCCCCTTCTGGCATGTGAACGCTGCCGATTGAGACCTTGCCAGCGTTTCCGCCGCTGATCCCCTGCCTGCAGGATGCACCAGTCCCGCCTTGCGCTCTGCGGCGAACCCTACAGCCGGAAGCCGGAGACATCTTGCCCATCCCCCACCGCACCCACGCGCTTGCCTGCTATGCGCTCAGCCAGTCTGCCCTGCCTCTGGCGGAGCGTCTGGCGACCTGCCTGACTGCCAGCCCGTGGAACCTCCCCGGCCATACGCCCCGGCATACTCACGAAGGCGTGCCCGCCACACTGGACAGTGTGCAGATATTTTCTCCGGCCCGTTTTTGCCCCGTCGGGGCCACGCCTTTTGACAAAATCTCCTCCCTGCTGGCCGAAACATACCCCAGCTTTGCGGCCCATGCCTTTATTGGCGCAACGGGCATAGCCGTGCGCGCGCTGGCCCCACTGCTGGAGCACAAAAGCACCGACGCACCGGTACTGGTGCTTGACCCCGCAGGGGACTACGTCATCAGCCTGCTTGCCGGTCACTGGGGCGGCGGCAACGAGCTTGCCCGCCATGTGGCAAACCTGCTGCATGCCGCGCCGGTCATCACCACAGCTTCGGATGCAGCCCAGGCCATGCCCGGCGCAGTACAAACGCCAACGCCCGCGCTAGACCTGCTGCTGCGCGATGCGGGCCTGCCGCCCGTAGACTGGAACCGCTTGCCCGCCGTGCAGGCTGCCCTGCTGGAAGGCGAGCAATTTCACCTGTGGGACCCCTGCCGTGCGGTGCCCGAGCATCCCGGCCTGCTGCCTCTGCCTGTTGCGAGTACCGACACACGACCGCCAACAGATGAAATTCGGATGGTGGCCGCGCACTGGCGGCGGCTTGACCCCCGGCCCACAACCCTGCGCGTGGCTGTTCCCAGGCTTGTGCTGGGCCTTGGCTGCCGCAAGGGCATACCGGCAAGCCTTGTGCAAAACGCCGTAAACGACCTGCTTGCGCAGCAGGGGCTGGAGCCTCTGGCCCTTGCCGCCTTTGCCACGGTGAATGAAAAACTGCAGGAACCTGCCCTGCTGGCCTTGGCCGGGAGCATGCGCATCCCCTTGCGAGGGTTTGCGGCCAGCGACCTTGCGCTCTGCCCCACGCCCAACCCGTCAGCCGCCGCAGGCAGGCGTTTTGACCAGCCGCCCTTCAGCGTCTGCGAGGCGGCTGCGCTGCTGGCGGCAGCACATATTTTTCCGGCGGGTGCGCCCCGCCTGCTTGTTCACAAAACCACAGTGCAGGGCCAGCTGACCATGGCCATAGCCTTGGCCGCTGCCTGACAGACAGGATAATTCAATGACTCCAGCAAGTTTGCACGTTGTGGGCCTTGGCCCTGGCGACGCCGCATGTCTTACCCCGCAGGCCCGCTCCGTGCTTGCGCAGGCCACCTGCGTGGCCGGATACAACCTGTACATGGAACTTGTGCCGTCGGAGCTGCTGGCGGGCAAGCAGTGCATCAGCACGGGCATGCGGCACGAAGAAGAACGCTGCATCGCAGCGGTGGAGGCGGCCCTTGGCGGCCAGCCCACGGCTCTTGTGTGCTCTGGTGACCCCGGCATTTACGCCCTGGCCGGGCTGGCGCTTGAGGTGCTGGAATCAAGGGGGCTTATGGGCACGGTTCCCTTTGGCGTTGTGCCGGGCGTGCCCGCCGTCTGTGCGGCCGCTGCCCTGCTGGGCGCGCCGCTCATGCACGACTTTGCCTGCATAAGCCTGAGCGACCTGCTCACCCCGTGGGAAACAATCGTGCGCAGGCTCAATGCCGCGCTGGAAGCTGACTTTGTCTGCGCCATCTATAATCCGCGTTCCAAGGGCAGGCCGCACCATTTGGAGCAGGCCCTTGAAATAGCACGCAGGTTCCGTGCGCCACACTGCCCCGTGGGCCTGGTGCGCAAGGCCTTCCGCCCCGGCGAAGAGGCGCGCGTGTTCAGGCTTGACCAGTTTGACGCCGGACAGGTGGACATGCTGTCCCTGCTCATCATCGGCAATGCGGAAAGCCGCGCGCTGGGCAACTTCATGCTGACGCCGAGAGGGTATGCCCGCAAAAAAGGTTCTGATCTTGGCAACTTACCAAAGTAGTTGGTATGACATTTTGCCATAGTCATTGACACACTGCACAGAGGGCCGTAAAATTCCACCAATTTGTTCCCATCTGCCGCACACTAAGGAGGTCTGCCGTGAAGAAAGTTATGGTTCTTACCTGTATCATGGTGTTTGCCCTGGCCCTGGCCGCTTTTGCCGCTCCTGCCGCTCCTGACAAACCGCTGGAATTCAAGGGATCCCAGAAAACCGTCATGTTCCCCCACGCGGTTCATGCCAAGGTTGAGTGCGTTACCTGTCACCATCTGGTGGACGGCAAGGAAAGCTATGCCAAGTGCGGCAGCTCCGGTTGCCACGACGACCTCACCGGCAAGCAGGGCGAAAAGAGCCTGTACTATGTGGTGCACACCAAGAAAGAACTCAAGCACCCCAACTGCATGGGCTGTCACTCCAAGGTTGGCGAAGAAAAGCCCGACCTCAAGAAGGACATGACCGGTTGCGCCAAGTCCAAGTGCCATCCGTAGACCGCATACCAGTTTTCTGCCAGAAAGCCGCCTTCGGGCGGCTTTCTGCGTTATTGAAAGCATCGTCATCGCACCAGAACTGGCACAGCGGCGGGCAATGAAGAAAAAAATATTATGCCCGCGCCTGTCACCAGACCGCTGATTTTTTCACCAATCTGCAATTTTGGGCATTCTGGAGCAGACTGTTTTGGCAGGTTTGCGTCTTTTGCCATAAACTGATACGAAAATCTGTCGTTTTTGCAGTATGAAACGAGATATTTTGCAAGATTCCGGCCTTTGGCCGCTGCACATAACCCACGAGGTGGCGCATGGTTGCCCAGAACACCGCTGAAACCGATGAACAAATCATCGATCTCACAGAACTGATCGAAAAAGGCGAAGTTCCGGCAAACGATCCGTCCGAGCAATCCCGGGCCCATGCCGCTGCAGAGGCTGAAGCCGAAAAAGAAGAGCTTCAGGAACACCTGCGCGATCTTAACGATGGCTCCAACAAGGCCGATGCGGAGATTGACGACCTGCTGGCCCAGATGGACATCAAGGCCGATGGGCAGGAAGACCCAGAAGATGTGGCGCTGGATTTTTCCGCACCTTCCACGCAGACAGACCACCACATCGACCCCAACGAGCAGCTCAACATGCCCGGCATGGGTGATGTGGACAGCCTGCTGGATTCGCTGGACATTCCGCCACAGCCCTCTGACCGTGAGGCTGAAACAGCCTCGCCAGAAACTCCCGATCAGGCGGTGGATGCCCTGCTCAACGACTTCAACGCGCCCGCAGCGCCTGCCGTAGAACCCACCACGGCAGCAAACCATGATGCTCCGGATCTGGACGAGCTGCTGGCATCTGTTGGGGCTGCGCCGCAGCCTGACACCTCGAGCCCGATTGACGACCTGCTGAGCGCAGCCAGCCCGGCAGCAGCTCCTGCCGCCGCGCCGCAGACAGCGCTGTCCAACGACGACCTCGACAGCCTGCTTGAGGCTGCCACGGGTGGCCAGAGCGGTGCGCCAAGCCCCATACAGACGGCGGAGCCCGCTCCCAGACCTGCAGCTGCGCCGCAACCGGCCCCCAGCACGAGCATGGATGTTGATATCGACAGCCTGCTGGCTGCAGCGGCCAATGACATGCAGCAAGGCACTGATCTGGAACAGCCCGCAGCCGCGCCCGCACCCCAGCCTGTTGCGCCTGCAGCACCTGTTGCAGCGCCCACTGCCACGCCAGCCGATATGGGTGTTGACATCGACAGCCTGCTGGCTGCCGCCGCCAATGACCTGCAACAGAATATTGATGCCCCCGAGCCTGCCGCCCAGGCGCCAGTTTCGGCGCCAGCCCCTGCTGCGGCACCTGCCAAGACCACGCCAGCTCCCGCTGTTTCAAACGACGATCTGGATAGCCTGCTGGCTGCCGCAACGGCCGGACTTGAAACGGCCCCCAGCCCAGCCCCGGCGGAACCGGCAGCGCCCGCTGCTCCTGCCGACATGGACGTGGACATTGACAGCCTGCTGGCTGCTGCGACCAGCGATCTGGAGCAAACCCTTGACACTGCCCAGTCAGCCGCCCCGGCCATGCCCGAGGCTGCGGCTGAACCTGTGGCCGAGCCAACACCTCAGCCCGACATGGGCATTGACATTGACAGCCTGCTGGCTGCGGTAGATGCCAGCGCCCCGGCCCCAGAGCCCGAAGCCGCGCCTGCAATGGCCGACCCCTTTGCCGAGGCTCAGGCAGCCGTGGCCGAAGCTGTTCCCGCGCAGCCGGAAACCGAACTTTTGCCCCAAACGGAAGACATGCCGCAGCCAGAGCTTGCGGCTGACGCCCAGCCCGAAGTGGTGGATATTTTGCCGGAAGAACAGACCCCGGAAGTGGCTGCAGTTGCAGCAGAAGAACCGGCAGAGGAACTGGCGGAAGAACCCGTGGCAGAAACCGCCGCAGACATCGAAGCCCTTATGGCAGCCGCCTCTGGTGATGTTCTTTCCGCCGAAGGCTCAGCAGATCAGGATATTCCCGCCGACTCGGCTGACGACCTGCTGGCGGCCATGTCTGCCGATCTTTCCGAACGGCCCGATGCAGACCTGAAGGCCGAACCCGTTTCTGACGTCATGCCCGACATGGTAGACGGTCTGCTCGTTGCGGAACCGGCAGAAGAACCGGTTGCCGAGCATGTTATGGACTTGCTTGCCAACCCCGCCACCGAATTTGTCGAAGAACCGGGTGCCGAAACTGCCGCTATCGCTGTCGCAGACGACATGCTGCCCGAAATTCCTGAATTCGAAACCTCTCCAGCGGCTCTTGAAGCCCAGCAGCTGGACGATACCGACCCCACCGGGCTGGAATCGCAGGCCGCGCTGAACGCAACCCTTGCAGCTGTTTCAGCAGAGGCTCTTGATGCCGTGATGGCTCAGGCTAACGAGGCCTCTTCACATGCGCTCGATGCCTTCGCACAGGCCTTTGACGCCTCCAACCGTGCGGCAGACGCCGCAGAAGCCGTAAGCAGCCTTGCCGTGCGCGTTGAGCAGTGCGAAAGGGCGCTGCATGAGGCAGGCGAACGCATCATAGCGCTTGAAACCGCTCTGGAGTCACAGATTGCGGCCTCGCAGACCATGGCCGCAGCAGCCCTGCCCCGTCAGGAGCTGGAGGGCATGTTTATGGAAGGGCATCCCCTGCATCAAGGCCTCATGGAATGCATCAGCAAGGCCGTTGCCGAAGCTCTGGCCGCAGCCCCCGCGCTGGCCCATGCATCTGCGCTGTCCTCCGCACAGCCAGCTGCCGCAGACGTGCATGCACTGATAGACGAACGGCTGCAACCGGTCATTGCCGCAGAGCGCAGCGCCAATGCCCGCATCGACGCCCTTGAAAGCCGTCTCGATGCCCTTGAACCCCGCTTTAACGACAGGGTGGAAAAGGCCGCGGCATCTGCGGCAGCCCGCATCCTGCGCGAAGAAATCAGCCGCCTTCTTGAAGAATAGCAGGCGGTCCGGCCCCCAACTGCACCGGCAAACGGGACGGTGCAGATTGCCTGCTGCAACAAATCCGCACGCACGGCGGCAAGCCACACCGGCCTTGCCAATGACAGGCGGAACGCATATGCTGTTGCGCGGTTTCGCGGGCGCTGTTCCGCGTTTCTCACTACTAAAAAAAGGGGCGGGGGCTGTTGCTTCCGTTTCTTAACCCGTCCAGGCAATACCCGCTGTGGGTCTTGGCCATTCCCCAAAGGGGCGGGTTTTCATTTTTGCCGAGCCCTTAGGGCCGGAAGCTGAGGCTCAAATGGATAAGGATCGCAAGGAAGCCTTGCAGGTTGCCAAGGAACTGACCGCTAAATTCATTGAAACGCGCACGGTTTCCCCCAGCAATTTTGCCGAGGTTTTTCCCTCGGTCTACCGGGTTGTCTGCGCCGCCATCGGCGTGGAGACAGACCAGGACAAGGGCGGAAAATAACGTGGAAACCTCCCGCAACACCGCCGCAGAATCCACAGCCAAGCCCGCGCACGATGCCGCTGTGGCTGGCATGTTTGGCCGCATTGTGCCTTTTTACGATCTGCTGAACCGCGTGCTGAGCCTCGGCCTTGACCAGTACTGGCGCAAGGTGCTGGCGCAGAATGTGCGTATTGGCGATACGGGCCGCGTGCTCGACCTGGCCGCCGGTACACTTGATGTTTCGCTGGCCATTCGCCGCCGCTACCCCACGGCCACGGTTCCGGCCATGGATTTTTGCCCGCCCATGCTGGTGCGTGGCAGCCGCAAACTCAAGGACGACAACGCACGCAGCATCCTGCCCGTGGCAGCCGATGCCAAGCGCCTGCCCCTGCCCGACTCCTCTGTTGACTGCATTACCATTGCTTTTGGCATTCGCAATATCCTGCCCCGCGAGGCGGCCTTTGCTGAGATGCTGCGCGTTCTGCGCCCCGGCGGCAGGGCTTGCATTCTTGAATTCGGTTCCGGGCAGGAACGCATCTGGGGTGGACTGTACAATGTGTACCTCAACCACCTGCTGCCGCGCGTGGGCAAAATTTTTTCAAAAGACCCCGGCGCATACGAATACCTTGCCGATACCATCCGCAAGTTTCCGTCTGCCCGCAGCCTTGAGCAGGAAATGCGCACCGCTGGCTTTGAACGCGCATGGCACGAAAAGCTCACCTCGGGCATTGTATGTCTGCATGTGGGGGAAAAGGCGCGCTAGCAATCACACCGCCACTGCACTGACATGCGGGCGGCTCAAAGTGAAGAGACGTCAGGGGCTTTGATACTATGAGAAACTTTGTACCCTGCTTGCGTCAGGCAGCAGAGTGCAAGCGCCATAGAATAAACAGCCCCTAGGGGCAGGCCAGAGCCACAAGCCCAAGCCCCACGGCCAGAGCGATCAGGCCAATGGCGCGCAGGCGGCTTTCTGGCTGCGGCAGCAGTTGCAGCAGAGCGCGGCGCATGCCGCCGGGAAACAGCGTCCAGCAAAGGCCTTCAATGATGATGGCCAGCCCCAGGGCTCGCAAAAACAGGGTGTAATCGAATTTCATGGTTTTCTGGTGACGGAAAATCACTGATTTGTAAAGGAACGAATCATGGCTGCCTGCACAGCGCCGCGCACAAGCCCCACCCCGCCATGCCGCAAATGCGCTGCACGACGGCCCTTGCTGGCACCGCGCCCTGTGTACCGCGCATGGAGGGCCGAATCCCTGTGAGCCTGCTACTCTGCGCTGCCACTGGCCCGGAACTGGCGGGCCTTGTACCGGGATTCGTTCCGGAAGGATTTTCTGCCTCTGCGGCCAAGAACTGGCCAGAGATGACCTTGTGGCCCCTGCGCCTCAAGTGCGGCCCTGCTTTGTGCTGCACCACCGGCGTGGGCCCGGTCAACGCTGCGCTTGCCATGGGTCTTGTGCTTGCCAGGGCCGATGCCGAGGGTACGCCCGCTACGGCAGTGCTCAATTCGGGCCTTGCCGGTGCCTTTGATCTGGCGCAGCACCCCCTGCTGGCCCTGTGCCGTGTGCAGGAAGAAATCTGGCCCGAATACGGCCTGCACGACGGGCACTCGGTAACAGCAGAAGCTTTTGGTTTTCCGCAGTGGCAGCCCTCGCAGGGGCCTGCAGTGCGCGACCGCATCCAGCTTGCCGGGCTTGAGGCTCTGACGGCCCTGGGTGCAAACCCACAAGACCCGGCTTTTTTGCCCTGCACCTCGCTTACGGTGGCCGGGGTCAGCGCCAGTTTTGCCAGAGCATCCGACCTGCGCGTCCGCTATGCCGCCGGTCTTGAAAATATGGAAGGCTTTGCCGTGGCATACGCCTGCGCCCGCATGGGCATTCCCTGTGTGGGAATACGCAGTGTTTCCAACAAGGTTGGGCCGCGAGCCCAGGACGAAAAGGATTTTCCCGGTGCGCTGGCAGCGCTCACGCGGGTATTACCCGCGCTTAACCTCATCTGAGTAGCATATGATCCAACTGAAAGCACGTCTGGCTCTTGAGCTGCCCGGCATCAACCGCGCCCTGAACAAGGCCGTGGATACCCTGCCGGAACCCGTACGGCCTGTGGCCCGCCACATTTTTGATGCGGGCGGCAAACGTCTGCGCCCACTGCTTACCGTGCTTACGTCGCGCCTTTTGGGCCACGAGAGCAAGAACATACAGGATCTGGCCATCACGCTGGAAATGCTGCATGCCGCAACCCTGCTGCACGACGACGTGCTCGACAATGCCGTAAGCCGCCGGGGTAAACCCGCCGCGCACACGATTTTTGACGTTTCGAGCGTTATTCTTGCGGGTGATGCCCTGCTGGCCGGGGCCAATGCCCTGGTGGCAAACTACGGCGATACCCGCCTGACCCGCTGTTTTTCAGAGGCCACCAGCCGCACGGCTGCGGGCGAAATACTTGAAATTGCGGCCCAGCGCCGCGTGGATTCTAGCAGCGCCGACTATGAAGAAATGGTTCGCGGCAAAACTGCCTGGCTTATCCGCGCTGCCTGTGAAATGGGCGCACTTGCCGCCGGGGCGGACGACGCCTCTGTGGCGGCGGCTGCAGCGTACGGCGAAAATCTCGGCATGGCCTTCCAGATGGTGGATGATGCCCTCGATTTTGCCCCCGAAAGCGTCACGGGCAAACCCACCGGCGGCGACGTGCGCGAGGGCAAGCTTACGCCGCCCCTGCGCCTGCACCGCGACAGCCTGAGCACCGATGAACGCAGCGCCTTTGACGCCGCCTTCTGCGCCGGGCTGATGACCGAATCCGACGCCGCCAGCATTGCCGAAAGCATCCGGCAGGCCGGTTATGACGACGCCGTGCGCCGTCAGGCAGATGAATTTCTTGACGCGGCAAGGCAGGCATTGGAAACTCTGCCTGACAGACCCGAGCGTGAGCTCATGCGCCAGATGGCCGACTACGTGCGCGACAGAAAAAAGTAAGCAGCCAAACCAAGAGGAATGCAAACCATGCTCTATAGGGTGGAAACCGGCCCCCGCGCCGGACTCGACGATACCCAGGGTCGCAAAACGGCCCAGCACCTGCGCAAGGCGCTTAACATTTCTGTTTCCGGCGTCCGCCAGATCAAGGTATTTACGGTGGACGGCCTTGATGCCGCGCAGGTGGCGCGTCTGCTGGACGAAAGCATCTGGCACGACCCCATTCTTCAGGAAGCCTCACTTGAGCCGCTGCCCCTGCTCGACACCACGGCAGACTGGTTTGTGGAAGTGGGTTTTCGCCCCGGCGTGACCGACAACGAGGCCCGCACCGCGCGCGATACCGCCGCCATGGTGCTGGATATTCCGCGCGACAGCCTGCGCGTGTACACGGCCGTGCAGTACCGCATCAGCAGCGACAAGGCAGCGCCCCTCACCCTCGATCAGGTGGACGCACTGGCCCGCGACCTTTTGTGCAATACGCTTATCCAGCGTTACCGCATCAAGAGCCGCCAGGAGTGGGACGCACAGTCGGGCTTTGAGGCCCAGGCCGCCAGGGTTACGGGCGAAATCAACGAGGCCGTTGACACCATCAACCTGTCCTCCATGGGCGACGATGCCCTCACCAAGGCCAGCCGCGAAAATACCTGGGCCCTGAACCTCAGGGAAATGCACTGCATCCGCGAGCAGTTCACTGCCCCGGAAGAGGCTGACCGCCGCAAGGCTCTGGGCCTGCCTGCCGACCCCACCGATGTGGAAATGGAAGTGCTGGCACAGACCTGGTCCGAGCACTGCAAGCACAAGATCTTTGCCTCGCGCATCAATTATACCGATGCCGCCACAGGCCGCCGCGAAGTGGTGGACAACCTGTACAAGACCTGCATCCGCGACGCTACGGCCATGCTGCGCGAGCGCATGGGCGAAAACGACTATTGCAAGTCCGTCTTCAAGGACAACGCGGGCGTTATCTCGTTCATCAACGGCTACGATGCCTGCATCAAGGTTGAAACCCACAATAGCCCCTCGGCGCTCGACCCTTACGGTGGCGCCCTTACCGGTATTGTGGGCGTAAACCGCGACCCCATGGGCACGGGCATGGGCGCGGAACTGGTGTGCAATACGGACGTTTTCTGTTTTGCCTCGCCCTTCCACGACAAGAACCTGCCCCCGCGTCTGCTGCACCCCCGCCGCGTGCTTGAAGGCGTGCGTGAAGGTGTGGAACACGGCGGCAACAAGTCGGGCATTCCCACGGTCAATGGTTCGCTGGTGTTTGACGAGCGCTACCTTGGCAAGCCGCTGGTGTACTGCGGTACGGTGGGCATTATTCCCGCCGAGCTGCACGGCCGCCCCGGCTGGTTCAAACAGGCAGAGGAAGGCGACTATATCGTCATGACCGGTGGCCGTATTGGCAAGGACGGCATCCACGGCGCAACATTCTCGTCTGAAGAGCTGCACGAAGGCTCGCCCGCCACGGCCGTGCAGATTGGCGACCCCATCACCCAGCGCAAGATGTACGACTTCATCATGCGCGCCCGCGACATGGGCCTGTACCATGCCATCACCGACAACGGCGCTGGCGGCCTTTCCTCCTCTGTGGGCGAAATGGCCGAAGATACGGGCGGCTGCGTGCTCGACATCGCCAAGGCCCCGCTGAAGTACGACGGCCTGCGCCCCTGGGAAATTCTGCTTTCAGAAGCCCAGGAACGCATGACCCTGGCCGTGCCCGCTGAAAAACTCGACGAATTCATGGCCCTTGCGGCCCGCATGGATGTGGAAGCCACGGCTCTTGGCCGCTTCACCACCTCTGGCTACTTTGAAGTGCGCTACCACGACCGCATCATCGCTTCCATGCCCATGGAATTCATGCACGAAGGCGTGCCGCAGCTGGAGCTTGAAGCCGAGTGGAAGGCCCCGGAAACCACCGACATTACCATGGACGTGGCCGCCGTTGAGCAAACCGCCTTTTTGCAGCGCATGCTGGGCACGCTCAACATCTGCTCCAAGGAATATATCATCCGCCAGTATGACCACGAAGTACGCGGCGGCAGCGTGGTGAAGCCTCTCGTGGGCGTCAAGCGCGATGGCCCCGCCGACGCGGGCGTTATCCGCCCCCTGCTGGAATCGGACGCTGGCCTTGTGATTTCGCACGGCATCTGCCCCAAGTTCAGCGATTACGATACCTACTGGATGATGGCCAACGCCATGGACGAAGCCATCCGCAACGCCGTGGCCGTGGGTGCAGACCCCGACGCCCTGGCCGGCGTGGACAACTTCTGCTGGTGCGACCCTGTGGTCAGCCCCTCCAACCCCGATGGCCGCTACAAGCTGGCCCAGCTGGTGCGCGCCTGCCGTGCCCTGCGGCAGTTCTCGCTGGCCTTTGGCGTACCTTGCATTTCGGGCAAGGACTCCATGAAGAACGACTACACCGGCGGCGGCGAGCGCATTTCCATTCCGCCCACGGTGTTGTTCTCCATCATGGGCGTCATCCGAAATGTCACCGCCGCCCAGACCTCTGACTTCAAGCAGCCCGGCGACGCCATTTACGTGCTTGGCGGCACCTGGCGTGAAATGGCCGGCAGCGAAGCCGCCACCGAGCTGGGCCTCAAGGGTGGCCGAGTGCCCCATGTTGAAGCCGCCAGCGCCATGCAGCGCTACCGCGCGGTCAACGCCCTCATGGGGCAGCGCGCCTTTTCGGCCTGCCACGACTGCTCTGACGGCGGCCTTGCCGTGGCCATTGCAGAAATGTGCATAGGCGGACGCCTGGGCGCGGAAATTGACCTCAATGCCGTGCCCGCCCTGGACGCCATGAACGTGACCGAACTGCTCTACAGCGAAAGCGCCAGCCGTCTGGTTGTGAGCGTGAAGCCCGACATCGCCATGATTCTTGATGCCCTTGGCCAGTGGCAGCTTTGCGCACGCATCGGCACGGTCACCGGAACTGGCCAGTTGACCATGAAATCCGGCGACAGCGTGATTGTCGATTCTTCGGTGGAAGATCTGGCCCGCGCCTTCAAGAGAACGCTGGACTGGTAACCCACCACAGCACCTGCAAAGAATGCAATTGGGCAGACGGCTTTGGCTGTCTGCCCTTTTTATTTTCGTTTTCCCGCCCATTGCCATTTGTTATTTTCACGCCATTCTTTATAAAAAAACGCTGCAGGCACACCATAACGCATGCCGGTCAACAGCCGGCCAGCCTCCGCCCGAGCATCACCGGAAGCGGAAATTTCCCCCCCACAAAGGCCGCCTTTTTACCCTCCTCTTGCCGTTTTGTTTGCATCAAAGTGGCGGCAATTTCCTACCGCCATACTGCCCAATTTGGCATTCTCTAGACTATTTTTTGTATAACATGCTGATTTAAAAAGGCTTATCAGTTTGACACGCGGTATTTTTTTACTGTATATTCCCCGTACAAAGAACAGGCACTCCCCTGGGGAACCGATGGACGTGGAGCGCAAGGCGCGCTTGCTGCCATCATTGTAAGGTTTCTGGGGTCAGAACCGCGGGCGCGGTTCGCCCGGCAATTTCGCTGGTCAGCCTCGAACTCTAACAAAGGAACGATCATGAAGTATTCACGCTGGCCATTAGTGCTGGCGGCCATAGCCCTTTGCATGCTTTTGGCCCCCCCCATGAACGCCGACGCGGCTTCACAAAGCGCTCCCTCTGATCAAAAGCACAAGAACGCTGCCTCTTCCGCCGCCAAAAAGTCTTCTGGCGACACTGATACTCGCAAATCCAAACGCGAAAAATCCAGTGAAAAATCCGCCTCTTCGTCGCACAGCTCGCGCTCCAAGCGCGATAAAGCTGAATCGCGCTCCAAATCCAAGCAACGCAATTCTTCGTCCAAGCAGTCGGCCTCCATTGATGCAGACCGCAGGGACAGTACCGACAGCCGCGATATCTGGCTGAAGCGTGCTCAGGAGAGCGAAATCATGACCGGCAAGGCATCATGGTACGGACGTGATTTTCACGGCGGCCCCACTGCCAGCGGCAATGATTACGACATGTATACCTTCACCGCCGCACACCGCACCCTGCCCATGGGCACGGTTGTTCGCGTCACCGACCAGGAAAACGGCAAGAGCGTTATGGTCTGTGTGACGGACAGGGGTCCCTTTGTGCGCGGGCGGGTTATCGACCTTTCTTTTGCGGCCGCCCAGCAGATTGATATTGGCAACCGCGGCGTCAGCCGGGTTGAGCTGGAAGTGGTCAGCGATGAGAGCGGCACGCCGCTGAAGCCCGACGAAGCATTTTTTGTGCGCTACAATGCGGCGCAGAGCGATGAAAAAATCGGACCCTACCGCGCCTTTGCTGATGCCGCCGCCATGCACGAAGCCCTGCGTCAGGTTCACCCTGAAGCCGAGGTGGTCATAGACCAGTCCCGCTAGTTCTCACGCAGGCCCACAATGCTGACTGCCATACGGCAGGCACGCAGATTTTGCAGTAAAACGTCCCCGGTATCAGCTGGGGACGTTTTTTTGTCATGCTGCGGGCTTGCCACCCTGCTTCTTCCCCGGTATGGAATCTGATTGTCATTTACCACCAAGAAGGATGCAATGGGCTTCTTTTACAGTATCGTGTCGTCAGCGGCCTTTGGTCTGATTCCACTGTTTACCCTGCCGCTCATGAAGCTTGGCGTATCTGGGCCCACGGCGCTTTTTTACCGCTTTGCCATTGCCACGGTCGTGCTGGGCATTGTGCTTGCCATGCGCGGCGAGCGCTTTGGCGCGCGCGGCATTGACCTGTGCAAGCTGGCAGGCATGAGCTTTATGTACACCATGGCGGCCCTGCTGTTTTTCTGGGGCTTCAAGCACATGCCCAGCGGCGTTGTGGCGACCATACAGTTTACCTACCCGGTCATGGTCATGCTGATCATGACGGTTTTTTACCACGAGCGATTTTCGTGGATAACGGCCACATCCATTGCCTTTGCCATTGCGGGCGTCTACCTGCTCAGTGGCGGGGGCGACGGCGATGGCGGCACAGAAATGGGCATGAGTCTGCTGGCCATTTCGCTGCTGCTGCTCTCTGCCCTGTGCAACGCCATTTATATTACCACCATCTACGCAGCACGCATACCCAACATGAGCGGCCTTGTGATGACGTTTTACGTGCTGGCATTCGGCGCTGTCATATCTGGCGGCAATTCCCTGCTTTCCGGCACGTTCCAGCCCCTGCATTCGTGGTGGGAGCTGCTGCTTGCCACCCTTCTGGCCGTGGTTACGGCTGTGGTGTCAAACCTCACCCTCATTCTGGCGATCCAGCGCATCGGCTCTACCCTGACGTCCATTCTGGGCGTCATGGAACCGGTTACGGCCGTTGCCGTAGGCATTCTGGTGTTCAACGAGCCCTTCAGCCTTTCGCTGGTGGTGGGTGTGGGGCTTATCGCTGCCTCTGTGGTGTTGGTGATGCTGGGCAAACAGATAACGGAATTTTTCCAGCGGCATAAACCTGCCTGATGAGCGTCAGATTAAAAAATAAAAAAGGCCACCCACAGAATAGGGGTGGCCTTTTTTATGATCGCGTTGCAGGGGAGGCTACAGCCGTTCCACAACCTTGTCGCCCATTTCCTTGCAGCCCAGCAGGGTTTTGCCGGGCTCCATTATATCGCCGGTGCGGAACCCGTCTGCCAGGGTTTTGCGCACGGCTGCTTCAATGGCGTCGGCTTCCTTGCCCATGTCAAAACCGAGGCGCAGCATCATGGCCCCGGAAAGAATTGTTGCAAGGGGGTTGGCCTTGTTCTGGCCCGCGATGTCGGGCGCAGAGCCGTGGATGGGCTCGAACAGGCCGGGACCCGTGGCACCCATGGAGGCGGACGGCAGCATGCCCAGCGAGCCGGTGATGACCGAGGCTTCGTCGGACAGAATGTCGCCAAAGATGTTGCCCGTGAGGATCACGTCAAACTGCGAGGGATCGCGCACCAGCTGCATGGCGGCATTGTCCACGTACATGTGGGTCAATTCCACATCAGCATACTGACGGTGTGTTTCGAGGACCACTTCCTTCCACAGGCGCGAGGTTTCGAGCACATTGCTTTTTTCTACCGAGCACACCTTGCCGCGGCGCTTGCGGGCCGTTTCAAAGGCCACCGTGGCGATACGGCGAATTTCTTCTTCGTTGTAAACCATGGTGTTGTAGCCGGTGCGCAGACCGTCGCGCACTTCCTGCCCGCGCGGTTCGCCAAAATAGATGTCGCCGGTGAGCTCGCGCACCACCACAAGATCAAGCCCCTTGGCGGCAATATCCGCGCGCAACAGGCAGGCCCCTGCCAGCTCGGGCAGCAGCATGGCCGGGCGCAGGTTGGCAAAAAGGGCCAGTTCCTTGCGGATTCGCAGCAGGCCTTTTTCCGGCCTTTTTTCTGGAGCAAGGGCGTCCCACTTGGGGCCGCCCACGGCTGCCAGAAAAACAGCGTCGGCAGCGCGGCACTTGCGCACGGTTTCTTCCGGCAGAGGATCGCCGGTGGCGTCGATGGCAGAGCCGCCAATGTGGGCGGTTTCAAACACAAAATCGTGGCTGAATTTTTCAGCGGCGGCCTTCAGAACCTTAACACCCTCGTCCAGAATCTCCGGGCCGATGCCGTCACCCGGCAAAAGGCAGATGGTCTTTTTCATGGTATATCCTTGAACTCAATTCTTTCTGTTGATGCTTATCTTCCTGTAACTATACACTTATCAGCTATTTTTCTAAATTGGATTGTTGTTCTCTGGCAAGGTAGAGAGTTCTTTTTTACGCAGGGAGTGTACTCTCATGGTACTCGACCGGAGTAAAAAGGACTCTCTAACGCAGCCAGAGAGCAAAAGGCCAATTTAGGCAAGGCGTTCCTTGACATAGCCGACAAGCCCACCCTTATCGAGGATAGCCGCCATAGACTTGGGCAACGGCGGGCAGGTGATTTCCACGCCGTTAGTGAGGTCGCGTATAACACCGGTGGTGGCGTCAATTTCGAGATCGTCACCATCGTTGATCTTGTCCACATCGTCGCCCACTTCCATGAGCAGCAAGCCCATGTTGAACGAGTTGCGGTAAAAGATGCGAGCAAAGCTGTGACCGATAACCACCTGCATGCCAGCGCCAAGAATGGCTATGGGCGCATGCTCGCGCGAGGAACCGCAACCAAAGTTGCGGCCCGCAACCATGATGTCGCCGGGGGTGACGCGCTTGACCCAGTCGGGCTCAAGGCCGGACATGCAGTTTTCGCCCAGTTTTTTGGCATCGATGGTAACCAGAAAACGCGCGGGAATGATGGCATCTGTATCAATATGTTCGCCCACTTTGTGGGCCTTACCCTTGTAATTCATGCGGCTGTCCTTCTTTCTCTGCGCCGGGGCAGGGCCGGGGCGCAGGCAGGTGCTGTTTTTTGCTGCCTACAGCTGATCGGGCCCGGCCACGCAACCCGCAATGGCCGAAGCGGCTGCCACAATGGGGCTGGCCAGATACACTTCTGAGCTCAGGCTGCCCATGCGGCCCTTGAAATTGCGGTTGGTGGTGGCCACGGCGCGTTCGCCATCGCCCAGAATGCCCATGTGACCGCCAAGGCAGGGGCCGCAGGTGCAGGGACCGACCACACAGCCGGATTCCATAAAGATTTCGATGAGGCCTTCCTTGAGGCACTGCTTCCACACCGTGGGGGTGGAGGGCAGCACGATACAGCGCAGATGCTTGGCAACCTTGCGGCCGCGCAGCACTTCGGCGGCATCGCGCATATCGCTGATGCGACCGTTGGTGCACGAGCCGATGACCACCTGCTGGATGGGCGTGTCACGCACTGCGGAAACAGGCTTTACGTTGGAAGGCAGGTGCGGGCAGGCCACCACGGGCTCCTTACCGGTCACATCAATGTTGACCACGCGCTCGTACACTGCGCCCGGGTCGGCGGCCAGATCCTGCGTAAGACCGGGGCGCTTGTGCTCCGCGCAGTAGGCACGGGTTTTGGCGTCCACCGCAAACAGGCCCACCTTGCCGCCAGCCTCGATGGCCATGTTGGCCATGCACAGGCGGCCTTCAACCGAAAGGCCGTCGACCACAGAGCCGCCAAATTCCAAAGCCTTGTACAAAGCACCGTCCACACCTATGGCGCCGATGAGCATGAGCATAAGGTCTTTGCCGCGCAGCCACTTGGGCATCTGACCGTCAATATTCACGCGAATGGTGGACGGCACCTTGAACCAAGTTTCGCCCAGAGCCATGGCGGCGGCGATATCGGTAGAACCCATGCCCGTGGCAAATGCGCCAATGCCGCCGTAGGTGCAGGTATGACTGTCTGCGCCGATAACCACATCGCCGGGGCCCACAAGGCCCTGCTCAGGCAGCAAGGTGTGTTCCACGCCGCAGTCGCCGCCTTCATAATAATGGGTGATATTCTGTTCCTGTGCAAACTTGCGGGTCACCATGACCTGATTGGCGGAATCGATATCTTTTTGCGGCGTAAAGTGGTCCATGACCAGAGCGATCCTGTCTTTGTCAAAAACCTTTTCCGCGCCCATTCCCTTGAAGGATTTGATGGCAAGAGGGCCGGTAATGTCGTTGGCAAGCACCAGCGACACGCGGCACTGAACAATCTGGCCGTCCTGTTCCACAACTTCGTCTGTGTGGGCTTGCAAAATTTTTTGCGCAAGCGTCTGTGGCATGGTCTACTCCTTTCATCCTGAACTTCACCGAGGGGGGCGCGGCGAATACGGTTTCACTGTGGCGCAAAAAAAGTGTGCGCCCGGTGTTTGTTGCGAAAAGCTGCGGCAGGTTCATGCCTGCCCGTGGCTGGCTGCGCGTAGCGGGTTGCGCCTTGATCTTACAGGCCAGCCGCCCCTTGCAGGAGACGGCCAGGCCCGTTGCAACCAGAGTAAACAGCCGCTAACAGTGCTGGCAGTGAAGACGTGGGCCTTCCTGCTCCTTTTTGAACAGATGGTTCAGCGCGTTGACATAGGCACGGGCGCTGGCCACGAAAATATCGGGGTGGGTACCGCGGCCCACAGCGCTGATATCGCCCTCGCGCAGACGCACGGTCACTTCGCCCTGGGCGTCCGTGCCGCCGGTGATGGCGTTGATAGCGTACTGCTCAAGTTCGGGCTGGCGGCCCACCATATCTGCAATGACGTTGAACAGGGCATCCACAGGGCCAACGCCAAAGCCTGCGCCGCTGCGCTCAATCCCCTTAATGTCCATGATAACGGCGGCCGTGGGCGGCACACCGCCCGCATCGGAGCTCTGCACGCTCACATGGCGCAGGCGGAAGAGATCGGGCATGCGGTACACTTCTTCCTGCACAAGGGCCATGAGGTCATCGTCGTGCAGGGTCTTTTTGCGGTCAGCCAGCTGTTTGACGGCTTCAAACACGAGGTTGAGCTGGTCGTCGTCGAGCTTGTAGCCCATGCTTTCAAACTTGTTGCGCACTGCGTTGCGGCCAGAGTGTTTGCCAATGACAAGGTTGCTCTCTGTGCGGCCCACAGACTGCGGGGTCATGATCTCGTAAGTTTCGCGGTTCTTGAGCATGCCATCCTGATGGATGCCGGACTCGTGGGCAAAGGCGTTGGCGCCCACAATGGCCTTGTTGTTGGCGATGGGCTGACCAATGGTCATGGAAAGCAGGCGGCACGAGGGGTAGAGCTGCTCGGTCACGATGTTGTGCTCAAGCTTGAAGTAGTCGTGGCGTACACGCAGGTTCATGACTACTTCTTCAAGGGCGGCGTTACCGGCGCGTTCGCCAATGCCGCACAAGGTCACCTCTGCCTGACGCACGCCCACGCGGAAGGCAGCCAGGGTGTTGGCCACGGCAAGCCCAAGGTCGTTGTGGCAGTGCACGCTGAAGATGGCCTTGTCGCTGTTTGGCGTATTGCGGATCACATGGTCGATGAGGGCGGCGTATTCTTCCGGCACCGCGTAGCCCACGGTGTCGGGCAGGTTGATGGTGGTGGCGCCGGCATTGATGGCGGCCTCAACCACGCGGCAGGCAAAGTCGCCCTCGGTGCGCGAAAAATCCTCAAGGGAAAATTCCACGTTGCTGGTGTAAGAGGCGCAGCGCTTTACGCCCTCGACGATCATTTTAAGGACGTCTTCGGGCTCTTTGCGCAGCTTGTGCTTCATATGGAGGGGAGAAGTGGACAAAAAGACATGGATGCGGGGATTCTTGGCCACTTTAACGGCTTCCCAGCAGCGGTCGATATCGTTGGGAACGCAACGGGCAAGGCCCGCCACCTGAATATCCCCGGCCTGGGCGGCTATGCGCTGCACGGATTCAAAATCGCCGGGGCTGGAGGCGGGAAAGCCCGCTTCCATGATGTCCACGCCCAGCACTTCAAGCTGGTGCGCAACACGCAATTTTTCCTGCAAATTCATGGTGGCGCCGGGCGACTGCTCGCCATCGCGCAAAGTAGTATCGAAAAAATAGACACGGTTGTTCATGACAAACTCCTCTGGTGCTGACAAAGATGGCTATATCTTGCATAACGGCCACCGTAAAGGGCGGCTGTCCAGGGGAGCGTTTCCGCCCTATGGGGGCGGCGAACCGTTACGCAACCTCAATCGCTCTGGGGCGATAGGGCGCGTAGTAGCTGACGATTGCGGCGGGGAAGGATAACGAAGGTGTAGACAATGCCGCCCACGATATAGACGGCGCAAAGCACAAAACCCATGACGCGCGGAAAGGAAACAACCGTTCCGAGCACAAGCAAAAAGCAGAGCATGGTGCGGATGGGGTGGGCGCGCAAGAAGTCGTATTCCTTAAAGGAAAAGTAACGCACCTTGCTGACCATCAAAACCCCAACGCCGATGGCGAGCACCAGGGTCATGTAGGGCAGGGCCCCAAGCATGGCATCGGGAAAATGCGCGGCGCAGAAAACAAAGGTAACCACCGTGCAGCCTGCCGCAGGAATGGGCAGACCGATGAAAAAGCGCTTGCCCACAGCAGCCGTGCTTACGTTGAACCTTGCGAGGCGCAACGCGCCGCAGGCGGCGTAAATAAAGGCGGCGGCAATTCCCATGCGGCCAAGTGACGAAAGCTGCCACTGCCACATGAGCATGCCGGGGGCAATGCCAAAGGCCACAAGGTCTGAAAGGGAATCGTACTGAACGCCAAACTCGCTGGCGGTATTGGTAAGGCGGGCCACCTTGCCGTCCAGCCCGTCCATGACGGCAGAAAGCAGAATGGCGAAACAGGCCGATTCATAACGGCCCTGCACAGCCCAAACCATAGACAAAAAGCCAAGAAACATGCTCAACGTCGTGATCATGTTCGGCAGGAGGTAAACTCCCTTGCGCGGCTTTTTAACTTCGGGGGCCATTATTCACCATCTTTGAAAACTGCCGCCAATTGCGGCTTTGCGGGTTGGGCTACTTTGCCCTTGCCACCACAGTCTGCCCGGCGAATACCTGTTCGCCGATGCGTGTGGCCGCAACATATCCCTGCGGAAGGTAAAGGTCAACTCGCGAACCAAAACGAATCATGCCATAGCGCTGCCCGCGGGCAAGGGCCTCACCCTCGTCAACACGGCAGACAATGCGGCGGGCGATGAGCCCGGCAATCTGTACCATGGTCCAGGGGTTGCCCTGCTCGTCGCGCATGCTGTAGGCGCAGCGCTCGTTGTGCGTAGAGGCCTTGTCAAAGGCGGCATTTACAAACGCACCGGGAAAATACTTGATGCCCTCTATTGTTCCCGCCACAGGGGCCCGGTTAACGTGCACGCTGAACACATTCATAAAGATGCTCACGCACAGTTTGGGCTCGTCGGTGAAGGGATCGGGGCGTTCTTCGATGCGGATAACCTTGCCATCTGCGGGGCTGACGGCAAGCCCCTCGCCCTGGGGCACTACCCGCTCGGGATCACGGAAAAAGTGCATGCTGAACCAGCACAGGGCCAGAAAGACCACAGCCAGCGGCCACCAGCCCATGCAGGCAAAAACCAGCGCGCTCAGCGCGGTAAGGCCTATGCAGGGCCAGCCCTCGGGGGTTATGCCGCAGTTGGGTGTACGCATGGCGACTCCTGTGTTGCTTGGCGCGGGCAAAACGACGATATGACCAGCCCGCAAAATCTGTTTCGGCCACATGCCGAATGTTTTACATACCCCGCCCTTGGCCCCAAGGCAAGCCCCGCAGCATCCACGCCCTGCCATGCCGTTGCATGTTTTGCCCGCACTGTCGGACAAAGGCTTCAGCAGCCCCGCAACACATACCGCCACCGCTACCCGGCCCGGCTCAGGCCCGCCTATTGCGAAGATGTCATGAGGAAGCTATACTGAAATTATGAACAGAAAGACCGCTGCCTGCCTCCTGGTACTGCTGCTGGCCGCCTCTGGCGGCATGGGTGGTTGCGGCCCCAAAGATATTGGCGAGGGCTCATCTGCCAGCTACGACTCACAGCCCCAGGGCGTGAGCGTGGAAGATCAGCTGCGCTACCCCATCTATGGCTCAAGCAACACGCAGCGCATGCTCTATATGCAAAACCGACCGGATGTAATGGCGAACGTGCAGCAGTGGCGCATTAACCAGTTTCGCCGGGCCAACAGATTTGACAACGCAACAGACCCCGAAGACCCGCAATACAGGGCTGTTCCCAAGCAGCGCAGTCCTTTCAGGCAATAACTGATGGACCCGATTACCCATGCCGCCAGCGGCGCGGTGGCCATGTTCGCCATGCCCAACCGCCCCGCAAGCCGTCTGGCCGTTCCCTTGGCCGCTCTGGCCGCACTTTCACCCGACGTGGACGTGGTTTTTGCTCAAACGCCTCTGCTGTTTTTGCTGCTGCACAGGGGCATCACGCATTCACTGGCGGCGGCCCCCCTGCTTGGCCTTGTGTTTGCGCTGGCCGGTTACGCATTGTGGCGTCCGTCTACCGCGCGGCACTGGAGCTTTGCCGGGGCATGGCTGTTTATGACTGCCATGATCCTGCTGCACATCTGGCTTGATTGCATTACCACCTACGGAACCATGATTCTTCTGCCTTTTTCAGACCTGCGCGTGCGGCTGAACGGGGTTTTTATTATTGACCTGCTGCTGACCTTGCCCCTGCTGTGGGCCATCTGGCGATGGCGTGCGCGACGGGGCCTCATGCTGCTGGCAGCGACGTGGATTTTTATCTATCCCGCCATTTCCATCGGCCTCAATGCCTGGCACACGGCACAGACACGCGAGCGCCTCACGGCGCAAGGCCGCGCGCCCCAAAATCTTGTGGTGCTGCCAGATGCCTTTTCGCCTTTTTTCTGGCGCGCCCTATATACGGAACCAGCCTCCGGCGGCCTGATGGTCCACACCCAGGGCATGAACGTACTGGGCACACCCTTTGGCCCGGAAACAGCCACCCCATCCCTGCCCGACAGCCTGGCCCGCGACCTTGCACTGCAATCTACAGCGGCAAAGGCCTTTTTGCAGTTTACCCTGCTACCCGTGGTGGCCCCCCTGCCAGCCAGCATGCTGCCCGCAGACATTTCGCAGGCAACGCAGCCAGCAGACGCCCCGTCTCCCAGCTTTATACTGGTGCACGACCAGCGTTTTGGTACCAACATTGCTTTGGTGCGCAGTATCATGGACATGCGCCCCAGTGCAGATATTCCCTTTAAATACATGGCAGAGCTGGCCCCAGCACCCGCTCCGGCCGAGCAGGAAACACCTTCTGCCGAATCCGCGCCCGAAAGCGGCAAATCAGCTGCGCCAGCCATATCTGCTACGCAGGCCTTTTCTCAGCGCCTGCTGCGTGAGCGCCTGCGATTTTCTGACAGCCGCCGCGATTCCCTCTGGCAGGCACCCCGCCCGCCCACACAGCCGAGCCTGCTGCAATGGCTGACAGGCCTGCGCTAAACCGCCCTCTACTGACCAGCGGGGTGGCGTACGGCGCATTCTCTGCCAGCTACCCTGCCATTTGCTTCAATGACTCCTGTGCCTTTTTGGGGTAGTGTTGATTTTCTCCCCCGCCAGCCCTGCGGCCAACGGGTGTGCCCTAAAAATTGCCCTCCGGCAGACAGCCGCCGGGGACGACCCAGAGGTAGCAATGAACGACAACTTTACGCATCTCGACAGCCACGGCAATGTAACCATGGTGGACGTGGGTGCCAAAACCCATAGTGAACGTGTGGCCATTGCCGAAGCAGTGGTTGAACTGGCTCCGGCCACCATGGAGTTGCTGCGCAAAAACGCCCTGCCCAAGGGCGATGTGCTCACCTGCGCCAAGATTGGAGGCATCATGGCCGCCAAACGCACCGGCGAGCTTATACCCATGTGCCATCCCCTCAATCTGACCTATGCGGATGTGCGCTTTACGGTGACCGAAATGCCGCCCACGGTGCGCATAGTGGCAGAAACGCGCACGGTGGGCCCCACCGGCGTTGAGATGGAAGCAATCGTTGCCGCCCAGACAGCGGCGGCCACCATATACGATATGTGCAAAGCCGTGCAGCGCGATATTGTTATCAGCGGGGTACGCCTGCTGCACAAGCGCGGCGGCAAAAGCGGCGAATTTAACGCTCAGGATTTCAAAGCATGAATCTTGCCCAAATAGACCCCGTAGCCCTTTCCATAGGCAGCCTGCAGCTGCGCTGGTACGGGCTGATGTATCTGGCCGGTTTTGGTCTTGGCTGGCTGCTCGGCCGCTGGCGTGCCTCACGCCCCGGTTCCGGCTGGACAGCCCCCGACGTGGACGACCTGCTGACCTGCGTGATGATCGGCATTATTCTGGGCGGCAGGCTCGGCTACGTGCTGTTTTACGACCTGCCCGTGTACATCAACGATCCCATGGAAATCATGCGCATCTGGAACGGCGGCATGTCGTTTCATGGCGGGCTGTTGGGCGTGCTTGGCGCGTTTTGGTATTTTGCCCGCTCGCGTGGCAGAACTTTTCTGGAAGTCTCCGATTTTATTGCGCCGCTGATTCCACAGGGCCTGTTTTTTGGCAGGCTCGGCAACTTTATCAACGGCGAATTGTGGGGCAAGGTCAGCGATGTGCCGTGGGCCATTGTGTTTCCCGGTGCGGGACCGCTGCCGCGTCACCCCTCGCAGCTTTACGAGGCCGTGCTTGAAGGGCTGGTGCTCTTCATCATGGTGTGGGTATTTTCGCTAAAACCCCGCAAGCTGGGAGCGGTTTCTGGCCTGTTTGCCCTCGGCTACGCTGTGTTTCGTTTTGCCGTGGAATTTGTACGCATGCCCGACGTGCAGCTGGGCTATCTGGCCTTTGGCTGGCTGACCATGGGGCAGCTTTTGTGCGTACCGCTTATGCTGGCGGGTGGATGGCTGCTGTGGCGCAAGGCTCCGGTACTGGCCCCGCATTTGCCACAGGCCGAACAAAAGGATGCCCACCGCAACAAACAGTCCAAGGGCCGCAAGAAATAACTTTTGCACAGGTATGCATAGCGGGCGCTGTCTGCACGCGGTGCCGCCCAAATTCAGGGGCACCGGCGTGTTGACAGCGCCACGCTTTTTTGTGAAGCTGACCGGCGTTTATCCACATCATATTTTGGAGTACACATGGCCAAGGAAGGATCAATCGAAGTAGACGGCGTGGTGCAGGAAGCCCTGCCCAACGCCATGTTCCGCGTGGAACTGGAAAACGGCCACGAAGTTCTGGCCCACATTTCTGGCAAAATGCGCAAGTTTTATATCCGCATTCTGCCCGGCGACCGCGTTAAGGTCGAACTTTCTCCTTACGACCTCACCCGCGGGCGCATCACCTACCGCATGAAGTAGCTGCGGGCGCGGCGGCTTTTTCCGCCACCAGAGTGGCCTTTTGCGCCATTGGCCGCGCCCCCTTGCAGACCTACGCCCTCAGTGGCCCGTGCCCTCGGCCTTATACAAGGCCAACCACACGCAGCAGGGCCACGCACAGCAAGGCCCACACGCCAGCCACAACATCATCTATCATGATGCCGAACCCGTCGGGCAGCCAGTTTTCCGAGGCCCGTACGGGCCATGGCTTGCAGATGTCAAAAAGCCGGAAAAAGGCGAACGCCGCCAGCACCAGCCAAAAGCTGGGGCTTTCAAAGGGCAGCAGCACAAGCCATACCCCTACCAGCTCGTCGATAACCACCTCGCCGGGGTCTTTGCGTTCAAGCAAATGCTCGGCGCGGGTGGCGGCCAGCCCCCCCAGCACAAAAATAACCACCAGCAGCACTGCCCGCCAGGGCAACGACAGCGGCAAAAAGATATACGGGGCCAGCAGGCAGGCTATGGCCGTGCCCCATGTCCCCGGGGCCTTGGGATCAAGCCCGGCTACCCCCAGGCGGCAGAACGACAGAATCAGCTTGTCAAAAAAACTCATGCGGCCTCCGCGATGTGCGTGTTTTTTGTGCACCTTACGCTCAAAGCCCGCGTAAGACCAGCACAGAAGACATCCACGCGCAATTATTGCCTAAAGAGTTTATTTGCCGTATATGCAGCCCATGGACAAGAACCGCAGCGAACTTTTCGCCCACTTCAGCTACGACGACAGCCTCACTTACGAGGCGCTGCTTGAAGTGGAAGAAGACCTGACCCGCGATGTTGAGCTGCTGCTCCAGCGGGCCGGGGCTGCCCACCTTGATTTTACCCCCTTGGGTGACGCCCTCATGTTCCAGTGCGTTTTTGAAGCGCACCGGCTCTATGTGTACCGCAAAATTGCCCTTGAAATTGCCGCTCTTCTGCCTCAAGGTGTACGCGGCAGACTGCTGTGCGTAGACAAAAATTTTGAGTCCATGCACGTTTTCTGGCTGCGGCCCGGCGAATGGCAGGAAGAAGAGCGCCCGGTCCCTGCAGACCCGCCAGCCAACCTCAAAACCTGGCGCATCGCCTCAGCAGACGCTCCGGATGCCGCCGCTGGCGAGACTGAAGACGGGGAAGAATAAAAGGAATACTCATGGGGCAGAAGCAGAAAAGCAGGGTATCGAACCTGCCATAATTTTGCCTAAGTTTACCCCAAGACCAGATCAATTGAGCGGCGCGCGCCGCTAGCCACCGCAACACATGCCCGGATGGTGGAATGGTAGACACAAGGGACTTAAAATCCCTCGGCCGCAAGGCTGTGCGGGTTCAAGTCCCGCTCCGGGTACCATTAAATATCAAGGGAATTCCCGGATTCGTTAAGACGACGAATCCGGGAATTTGATTTCTTGGTCCACTTTAGCTCCAGCGCTTCCACCGACAAGGAGCAAGCATGGACACAATTTCGCATTGTGGAGGTCTCCCAAGAGACTCCTGCGAAGGGCCTGGGCTTCAGCAAAATTAACGCAGAGGGCATAACTCTGCGATACGCAATTTCCTTTCCATACCCCTCAAAAAACCGCAATTTTGAAAATATCAACATCTGTGATATGGTCTTTCAGCCAGCCTGAAGTCTATAATTAATCTGAGCATAAAACCACGATCTCGCAATCTACGCTCGATACACACTTGCATTACACTTCAGGCTGGCATCATAAATCAGAAACATTGCCTTGTATTCACAGCAATACATGTTCAATTTCAGCTATATTTGCCTCTAAATATCACCGCTTAATTTCTTGCTGTTTTTCAATTTTATTGAGCAGTACACGTTTTATCCATTCCTGCCAGCAAAGGGAGAATGCATGCCCCCAAAAAAGCACCTCGCCAACAAGCCCAAACCCCACCCGAAACAGTCTGAACAAAAAGCAAGCAGCAACACCACAAAACTGCATGAAGAACTCATTCTTTTTGCTGAC
Organism: Desulfovibrio sp.; assembly: GCF_009712225.1. Classification (NCBI taxonomy): domain Bacteria; kingdom Pseudomonadati; phylum Thermodesulfobacteriota; class Desulfovibrionia; order Desulfovibrionales; family Desulfovibrionaceae; genus Desulfovibrio; species Desulfovibrio sp. The sequence goes on from NZ_WASP01000002.1 coordinate 50,464, forward strand.
AGTTCAGGCAATCTTACCGACTTTGACATGACCAGGCTGCAAGACATTGTAAGACAGGCAAAAAAACATACACTTTTCTGGAAAACCCTGGCTCTTGGCACAGATTCGCTCGCCGAAACACTCGCACAATTCCCTCCTTTCCAAAGTCACAAGATCACTTGCAGCGATAGCCCCGGCTATACATTGCGAATTGCCCCTCTGCCTGACCAGCTTTCCACAAGCGGTGGATATGCCCTCGCCATAACAGCAGGGCGCTCACTGGAAGCGATTTGTCAGACATACAAGGAACGCCTCGACGACAACATAACGGCATGGTCCGACTCCATCACTCTTTTCAACGCGCTTTTTGATACGGCTAAAGATTCCACCTTGCTGCTGGACGAATCTGGCGTTGTTCTTACAGCAAATCTTGCCGCTCTTGGCAGGCATGCCCCAGAAGGACAGGTTCTTGCTGGCACGCCAGCCATGGCTCTTTTTGGCAAACGGTTTCGCCCATCCCTGCAGCGGGCGCTCACCTCCATACGGCCCAAAGACATCCATACTGAAAAAGTTGTCGCTCTTGATCGCAATGGGCAAGCCTTCCCTGCTGAAGCAATACTGCGCAAAATCACGTTTTCTACACACAGCCTGTACCAGCTCATATTGCATGACCTGACCACACAGGAAGAACTGCGCGGCAAAAAAGCTGAAGTGGAAGAAATGAATATCACCCTGCGGCAGGTAATTCGATCTGTGGAGGAAGAACGCCAGGAACTGCGCGAGCAGCTCAGCAATCAGGTCAAAAAACGCATGCTGCCGGCTCTGGAACAGGTAGCCAAGGCCGATTCTGCCGAAATTCGCGATGGATACATCAGCCTTATTGAAGAGCACCTGACCGGCCTGACAGAAGAGGGAGCCAGCAGCTGTGCCCCCGAGCTGCTGCGCCTGTCGCCGCGAGAATTCAGGGTTTGCCAGCTTATCCAGGTGGGCCAGAGCGGAAAAGAAATTTCTCGGGCCTTGAGCATTTCGTTTGAAACCCTGCAAACCCACCGCAAAAATATTCGACGCAAGTTGGGCCTTCGTGGAAAAAGCACATCTCTCTACCAGTATCTACGCCAAACAATGCCCATGACCTAGAAAACCGGGTATGACATCATACCCGATCATTACCCGCATATCCCCCTTGATGGCTTTTTACATTACTGATTCAATATATATATCGAATCATTACTGCCGACTATTCGTTATTTCTATCCTATGAAACGGCGCATGTATTATGCATTTTCCGCGCATAACCCCATATTTTTGAATCAACAGCTTAAAACTATAATGAATTTTTATATCTTTTAGAATCTATAATTATCCGTGCAGTCGTCTATTGAAATTCTGCACCACATTATCCAAATCATACAGTCAATTACAAAATAGGTTTCACAAAAAAACCTGTACTACAACCTGTTTTTTGGGGAGGGACATGCCCCTCTTGCTCAGTGCGAGCGCATGCACAGAAACCATGACTGCACCATTTTTTTGAAAATCCCCGCAAGCCCCAAATTCACGAGCTTTTGGGGCAAATCCTTTAATCAGGAGACCATGCATGGGTATATTTAACGATCATCAGCAGGATCTTGCTGAAACCCTCAGCGACAATACTTCCAAATCGGACTGGACAAACTGGAAGTGGCACATACGCCACGCCATAAAAAATGTGGATGCTTTTGAACGCGCGCTCGGCATTGCCTTTTCACCGCGCGAAAAAGACATTTATCAACAAACCCTCGATAAATTCCCCATGTCGGTAACGCCGTACTATCTTTCGCTCATCGATGCTGAAAATTACGCCACCGACCCAATTTTCATGCAGTCTTTCCCTAGTCCGGAAGAACTGAAAATAGAGCGCTATGACATGTCCGATCCTTTGCATGAGGAAAAGGACAGCCCCGCCCCCTGCATCACGCACCGATACCCCGACCGTGTTCTCTTTCATATCAGCAACACGTGTTCCATGTATTGCCGCCACTGCACACGCAAACGCAAAGTTGGCGATGTGGAGTCCATACCCTCCCGGGCAAACATGGAGCAGGGGCTCGAATATATTCGCAATACCCCGCAAATACGCGATGTGCTTCTTTCAGGTGGCGACCCCTTCATGCTGTCAGATGAAAGGCTCGACTGGATACTCACAAGAGTGCGAGAAATTGAGCATGTGGAGGTGGTGCGCATTGGCACCCGCATGCCCGTGGTACTGCCCTATCGCGTTACGGATGAGCTGGTGGCAATGCTCAAAAAGCACCACCCGCTGTGGATCAATACCCATTTCAACCACCCGCGCGAAATAACCGAATCTTCTCGCAAAGCCCTGCGCAAGCTCGCCGATGCCGGCATTCCGCTGGGCAATCAGAGCGTGCTGCTGGCTGGGGTCAACGACTGCCAGCGCATCATCAAGACCCTTAACCAGAAGCTGGTCAAAAACCGCGTGCGCCCATATTATCTCTATCAGTGCGACCTTTCCGAAGGACTCACCCATTTCAGAACGCCAGTCAGCAAGGGTATCGAGATACTGGAGAGCCTGCGGGGCCACACCAGCGGTTTTGCTGTGCCCACCTATGTGGTGGACGCGCCCGGTGGTGGGGGCAAAATTCCGGTCATGCCCAATTATATCGTTTCGTGGGGAACCAACAAGGTAGTGCTGCGCAACTACGAGGGTGTTATCACCATTTATAACGAACCCCATTCGTATGAGCCCACGTACTGCGACAGAGAGTGCTCAAAATGCAACCTGCTGCTCAAGGAAGACGACGCAGTTGAAAAGGCCGTAGGCATAGAAAAGCTTCTTTCTGACTGGGACGACACAATCAGTCTTACGCCAGAAAACAACGCACGCCTTGAAAGGAGAGAAGATGCAGACGGATAGCATTGTCAGCATGGGCAATTCGCTTGTGCAGCATGGCCCGGCCAACAACCGCGTGTATCTGCTCAAGCTCGACCCCCGTGATCTCCCCGACATAATAGATGCCATCTGTGATCTTGGGCATACCAACGGTTATTCCAAGCTTTTCGCGAGGGTACCGGCCACGGCTTACAGGCAGTTTACGGCGAGAGGATTTATTGAAGAAGCTCTGGTGCCTGCAATGTGCAAGGGCAAATGCTCGGGAATTTTCATGAGCAGGTATCTGGATAAGGCACGCGCTGTTCCGCGCGACAGCAAGCTGATTGCCAGGGTTCTGGAAACCGCACGCCGTAATGCCCAGCAGCCGACAAAACTCTATGACACAGATAATGTTGTGCAACTGGACGCGGCCCACGCCGATGAACTGGCCGGAATATACAGCCGGGTATTTGAATCATACCCATTTCCCATCCACGATCCTGAATTTATCCGCCAATCCATGAAGAACAACGTGATTTTCTTCGGCATTCGCAACAGCGGAAATCTTGTGGCCGTTGCGTCGGCCGAAATGGACAAATCCTGGGGATGCGCAGAAATGACAGACTTTGCCACCTTGCAGGAGCATCAGGGAACAGGCGCTGCAGGCACACTGCTGACCCGCATGGAAACAGTCATGCATGCCAGAGGCATTCACACAACATACACCATAGCCCGCGCGGAAAGCTTTGGAATGAATATTGTTTTCGCAAAAAGGGGGTATATGTTCAGCGGAACCCTGTATAATAATACCCAGATTGGCGGCACGCTTGAAAGCATGAACGTATGGCACAAAAAAATTGCTGCCAGATAACCCAGCACAGACTATCTGCAATAATTCATCACCTCGCGAGTACAGGGGCAGCCCCCCCTGTGCTTGCAACATTCCCTCTAATTGAAACTGGGGTTTTTCGCCCACGGCTCCTCACAACAAAAAACGATTTGCTGTGAGGGAGCCCGCCCAGATCTCACATCTATTTGTTTTGTATATACATTTTTAAAAAATATTTGCCGAGCATACGTTCCAAGCGGTGTGACGGCTCATCTGCCACAATAATACGGGCAGCCATCACTGAATCTGGGCATAAAAAGCACTAGGCCACGTTGCGCGCGCATGTTTCAGGCCATACGCCAACCACCTGATTGCGGCCGCAATTTTTGGCTGCATAAAGCGCCCGGTCCGCCCGGCCGAGCATGTCGGCAAAGGTGGCATCATCCGGAGCAGATGTGGTTACCCCCACACTGACAGTAAACCGCACAATCTGGTTGTCGTCCGAGGTTACCGACACCATGTCCTGAATGGTCTCGCGCAGCCGTTCGGCATTGGCGAGAGCCCCCACGCCGTCTGTTTCGGCAAGAATGAGCAAAAATTCTTCGCCCCCAAGACGGCCAACCACATCCTGCCCGCGCGTAATAGCCACCATTGCATCGGCGACGGCCTGTATGACCCGGTCACCTGTGGCATGCCCCCAAAGGTCGTTGATGGATTTGAATCTATCAATGTCTACCATCAACAGTGAAATATGCCCCTGATAGCGGCGGCTTCTTGCCATTTCCTTTTCGCCGCACAAAACTAGCTGCCGTCTGTTGGCGACACCGGTCAAAGGATCGGTGGCAGCCAGATCACGCATGTCATCCCATTGCCGCAGGGTCAAAAGATGCTCCCGCAGTGCAAGCGTGTACAGCAGCAGCATTCCCAAAAAACCGCCCCCAAACTGCCATGCACGCCGCCGCCATTCGTGAAGGCTGTCGTGCAGGTCAAAGCCCACAATGCACAGCAGGGGAATATTTTCTACCTTGCTCACCCCATACACCCTGGTGCGTCCGTCCAGAGGCGACACGGCAATCAGGCTGGCGCTTGAGCGCTGTCTACCAAAATTTGGCAATTCTTCCAGTGAAATGATGCGTTTTTCAAAGTTGGCTGATGTGGGAGGATTGTGCGCCACTATCATGGCATCGCTGTCGGCCAGGGCCAGCACATCGTGATCACCCAAAGGAAAGGACTGTATCCAGCGCTGAAATTCCCCAATATGAAATGCGGCCAGGGCACCGCCAAGAAAGTGCCCCTCGGAAGAAATACGTGGGCGGGTAACGGCGATGGTTGGAACTTTTGAGGCAGATTTGATGGCAGGCAGATATTGCGTGTAGGCCCGGTTTTCGGTCATGACAGGTGATGAGGCGCAGAATGACAGATTGCTTTTCAAACCGATCTTTGTGGTGTCTGCCACCAGCCGATAAATGCATTCCGCGTCGTACAGCCCAAGGCCGATGGCACCGGGCACGGTAGAAATTTTTTTTGCCAGCCAGGGGCAGACTCGCTGTATTTCATCCTTGTTGCCAACGCTGCTGTTCACCTCATCTGCCGTAACTTTTTCAAGAACATCGCGCAGAACATAATCGGCAGCAACAACTGTCGTTCCAAACCACTGGCTCATAAACTGGCTTTGCTGAACTGCAAGAGCAGACCTTTCCTGAATAATCTGTTCACGGCTCAAGGCCATGTCAAAACCCAGCCATACGGCTGCACCAGCAAGCATCACCAGCATTGTGCCGTAAATGCACACCGTTGAAAACAATACCTGCCAGGTATACCTGCCGGGCCTGTAATAAGCAGCGCGAAGAGGCCTCCTGAAACCAGAAGGCATATCCACACCCTTGCACGTATGCTTTCGCCATTTCATGGGGCATCCTGCATTGCCATGCGCCAAAAAATGTTAAACACTCGAATATTGTGAGGGAGTTATAAACTTAGTGGAGGAGGGAAGAGAAGGTGCGCCACTACCCGCATGGTCACTATACGCCCAGGCGTGAATAGCTTCCAGACAATATTATGCCGTTTTTTGTAATGCTCTTGCTTAAAAGACAATACGGCACAAAATGGACAATCAATAGGTGTGCAACGGTGTTATCTGACACTATCTGCCTGACACTGCCGGTGTTTTCTACCCGTCATTCTTTTTTACGAACCATTCCAGCGCGCTGCCATAGCCAGCGCAGGTGCTGACGCAGTCGCCGCAGTGGGTACAGTCGTGCCTTTCAGGGCCGCCCTTGCGGCGCGGGTTCAGGTCGAGCGAACAGGCTTTCTGGCAGGGAGCCTTGCCCTTGCAGGAGCACCTCTCTGCCCGCCAGACAATACGCAGGCCCAAAGCCTTCTCGGGCAGGCAACTGGCCGTGGCCCCCAGCAGCACAGATTGCGGGCACACAAAACGGCACCACAGACGCTTGCCTGTGGCAAATTCCAGCAGCAGGGCAACCAGCGGCACGGCGACAGCCACAAGCAGCAGCCACATGTCATCCCCCTGCCATGCAAGCACGGGCAGCAACGAGAGCTCGCCGGGCAGCGAAACAATGCCCAAAACCGGAAATCCTACCCCTAGCGCCGCCACCAGCCCCATGGCCAGCAGCAGAACCTTGCCCCAGAAGGCCTGCCGCACCACCAGGCGCCCGCCATCCCGCCGCCAGCGCAGGGCATACACAAGTTCGGACAGCAAACCGTAGGGGCATATCCACGAGCAGAAAACCCGCCCAAGCAGCAGGGCCACAACCAGCGAAAGCAAGGCTCCGGCCAGCAGTCGTCCGGCAGACAAAAAGCCCATGGCGGCAATCTGGGCCGCGCCCACGGGGTCGGCAAAGGGTACGCCAAAAAAATCCAGCGCAAAAAAACTGCCGCTCACCCCGCGCCAGCCAGCCGCATTTACCCAGGGCAGCAGACACAGGCCCGCCACCACCAGCACCTGCACCGCCCGCCGCACCACAATCAGCCTCATGCCTTGCCTCCCGGCGCTTTTTCTACAGGTATGCCCGTGGGCGGCTTGAGCCGCGACGATGCGGGCACAATTTCCACAGCCTGCACCGGGCATACGTATTCACATATGCCGCAGCCCACACAGGCAGTGGTCATGGCAGGCACAAGCCCGCCAGAAAGCACCACCGCAGAACCGCGCAAGGGGCACCGGTCATAGCAGGTCATGCACATGACGCCAGTTGCAAAATTGTGGCAGCGGTTTTTGAGAATATAGGCCTGCCCCATGCCCGCCCGCTGCATTTCAGTGACAGCGTTGTCCAGCGCCCCACTGGGGCACACCGGCGGGCACTTCATGCACAGGTAGCAGGGTTTTCTGCGGGGCCGCACCTGCGGCGTACGCCGCGTGCGCCCAAAGCCGCCAGCCAGCTCGATACTCTCGTACGGGCAGACGGTCGCACACTTGCCGCAGCGCACGCACTTGCGCAAGAATGATTCCTCATCCCCAGCTCCCGGTGGGCGCAGGGGCGGCATAAAAAGACTCATTCCTGCTCCCCTGCTCCAAACGGCATGGCACTGCCATCGGCCATACTGCATCGCGGCTGGTGAGCCGGGCATTCCATGTGGCCCTGCGCGTCCATGTCTTCCTCGTAATTGGCAAAAACCAGATGCAGCTCTTCAACGCCCGGCAGTTTGCTGAGCGCGCCGAGCTCCTGCTGAATCTTGTCAGAGGGCTGCTCCACAACCAGTACAAGGCCGCCAATCTCCGCATCTGCGGGCGTGCGCTGCACATCCACAATGCCCGTGCGGCCCCGCACGGCGGCTTCCAGCCCGGCAAGCGCACCAGCGGGCGCACTCAGAATTATCCCAGCAATGGCCATATATCCTCCAGCATTACCCCGCCCGCATGTCATGCACACGGGCGGGGATCTCTATCTGAACAGGAACATGCTGCCGCGTGCTAAACCTTGCGCACCCGCGCCGCGCATATTTTGTATTCCGGCTCGCGCGAACCGGGGTCGGTGGCGTCCAGAAACAGCTTGTTGACCAGCTTTTTGGGATCAAAAAACGGCACGGCCACAAGCCCCGGCCTGCACACGTCGCTCACGCGAGCGGGCAGTTCCATCTTGTCGCGCCGGGTTTCGAGAATGACATTGTCGCCGTGCTTGATGCCCAGGGCGGCGGCGTCCTTTTCGTTAATTTCCACAAAGGCCGCCGGATTTGCCTTGAGCAGTTCGGGCACTTTGCCCGTCATGGTCGAGGTGTGCCAGTGGTCGATAACGCGCATGGAGGTAAGATACAGAGGATATTCTGCATCGGGTTCTTCCGCCGCGCCCTTGGCCGGGCGCATGAAGATGGTGGGCTTGCCGTCGGGTTTGCCGTAGAAAAAGAACTTGTCCGGATGGTCGGCTGGCACCAGCGGATCATGCCCGCGCACGTAGCGCAGGTTGGTTCCGGGGTGATCCTCCGAGGGACAGGGCCAGATGATGCCCGATTCCTTGCGCAGGCGGTCGCGGGTCATGCCATAGAAATCGTAGGTGGTTCCCTTGGCAACCATACGCCACTCGTTCCACACGTCTTCGGCATTCCTGAAGTTCACCAGCTTGGGGTCAACACCCGCGCGCTTGGCGAATTCCACAAGGGTATTCACGGTGGGGCGGCACTGGCCGGGCGAATCCACAGCCTTTTCTGTCAGCGAATAGCGCCGTTCGCCGCAACCGTACACGCCGTCGCGCTCGCACCAGAAAGAAGGCGCAAGTACAAGGTCGGCGTACTGCAGGGTTACGGCATCGGGGAATGCCTCGATGCACACAAGGAACGATTCCGGGTTCGACATGGCCTTGTGAACCTTGTTCAGGTTGGGCAGGGTATGCGCGGGGTTGGTCTCGCAAATAACCATGCACTTCACGTCGCCACGGCCAAGAGCCTCAAACATCGCCACCGTATGGGGGCCGGGATTAGGCGAAATACGCCCTTCCGGCAGGTCCCACAGTTTTTCCATTTCTGCTCGGTGCTTGGGGTTGGCAATGGCGCGGCCAGCGGGCAGCAGATGTGCCAGCGCGCCGGTATCGCGCACGCCGCCACAGGCGTTGGGCTGACCCGTGAGAGAAAATGGCGTAGCGCCGGGGCGGCAAATCTGCCCGGTCAGCAGATGCAGGTTGTGGATAAGATTATTGGCAAAAACACCCTGCACACGCTGGTTGATGCCCATGCACCACAGGCTCATGGTGGCGGATGATTCTGCAAAGGCGCGGGCCGCCGTATAAATCTGCTCTACGGGTACGCGGCATATCTCGGCCACTTTTTCGGGCCGGTAGTTTTCCAGAAAAGCCTTGTACCCCTCAAAATCAGAAGGCTTGCCTTCCGGGTCGGCAAAACTCACATGGCGCTGCCAGAAGCGGGGGTTATCCAGTTCTTCATTGATGATGACCCAGGCCATGCTGTGCATGAAGGCCAGGTCTGTGCCGGGGCGAAAGGCCACATGCATGTCGGCAATACGGGCCGTGTTGGTGCGGCGCGGGTCGGCCACAATGATCTTGATGCCCGGCTCCACCTGCTTGCGACGGGCAATGCGGCGGAACAGCACAGGGTGCGCCTCTGAGGTATTGGAACCGATGATGAAAAAGCAGGTGGCCTGGTCAATATCGGCATAGGTTCCCATGGGCTCGTCCTTGCCGAACGTGGTGGTGTAGCCGCCCACAGCCGATGCCATGCACAGGCGGGGGTTGCCGTCCACGTTATTGGTGCCAAAGCCGCCCTTGAAAATCTTGTTGGCAAGGTAGCTCTCTTCGGTCAGGCACTGACCCGAGCCATACCAGGCAACGGAATTGGGGCCAAAGTTATCAATACTGTGCCGGAATCTGGAAGCCATGAGGTCGAGGGCTTCGTCCCAGCTTATGGGCTCGAGGGGACCGCCCTTGGTGCGGCGCAGCATGGGCTGGGTGACGCGCTCTTTTGAATTAAGCACAGGAATGAGCAGCGAACCCTTCAGACACAGCAGGCCCGCGTTGTGGTTGTTGGGGTCGCCCTGAATGGCCACGGCCTTGCCGTTTTTAACCCCCACCATCACACCACAGCCTGTGCCGCAGTAGCGGCATACGCCCTTTACCCATTTGTCCGGCTTGTTGTCGTCTGCCGCAAGGGCCAAAGTGGGCAAACCAACGCCCGTAGCAGCCGCCATGGCGGCCGACATGGCAAAAAACCGTAAAAAATCACGACGCGATGAATTCATATCCGCAACCTCGCTGTTAGCTTGGCATGATTGTTCTGTTACCTTGGCTGCCCCGCGCTGGGGCAGACCAAACCCGGCAAACCGCAGGTGCGGGCTACAAATCCGTCTTGCCGCTGGGCATGCGGTATTCGTAGGCCTTGCCATGCATGGGGCTCTGGTGGTTGGGATGACAGGTGGAACAGTCATCACGCTTGCCAAACTTGGCCTCCATGCGCTGCATGGAAAGCGAGTGGCAACGGGCGCACACCTCAACCCCGGGCCTGCGCGTAAAGGGAATGGCTCCCTTGCCGTCGGGCATGCCATGACAGGTCTGACAGCGCACAAGCGTTATGCCGTGCTTGCTTTCAAACCATTCCTGCGCCACGCGGGGCGTGCTTTTCATATGGCAGGAGTAGCAGTCACCAGCCATCTGCGGCGCATCGAGATGCTTTGCCGCCTCGCACCGCTCAGCCGGAAAGGCCCAGGCCATGTACAGAAAATAGCCGCCCGCCAGCACCGCCAGGGCAAGCAGAACGATGAGCAGTTTCTTGTTGCGGGTCATGGCCGTATCTCCTTGATTTTCTGTGCGAACTTATGGTTTGCAGGAATGCGCTCGTCAAAAACCGGCAGATGAGCGAGGTTGCGGTGGCACCCCACACAGCCGCTGCGGGCCTGACCGTTCTTGCCCTCGTAGTTTTCGTGGGCAAGGCGGCCCTCAACCGAAATGGGACCGTCGGCCTTTGCGTTGCGGGTCAAGTCCTGGTGGCAGGCGCGGCAGTTGGCATCGTCCGTAAACCGGCGGGCAATGGGCTGCATGGCGACGCGGTTCAGATCTGTGCCGCCCTCCACGTTGTGCACCCACAAGTCCTTGATGCCCATCCATGCCTTGGCGCTGAGCATGCGGGCCAGGTTGCCCGACGGGATATGGCATTGCGAGCATCCAATGGCTTTGCCCTGTGCGTCCTTGGCGTGCGGTGACAGCATCAGTTCGTCCTGATACACGCGCATTTCGTGGCAAGACAGACAAAACGCCGTCTGCGACGAATACGACACCCCCGCTGCCGCCAGGCCCACGCACGCGGCCAGGGCAATACAGCCCACAATCCAGACGCGCTTAGAAGGATACGGCATGGTTTTGGTCTCCATGGCTGATGGTTCCGCCATACCTCTGGGCATCGTTGTCCGAAAAAGCCCACGGCTGACGCAAATTGTGAATTTCGCCACAAAAAGCAAAACCAATGCCAAATACACCATTTAAATTTTTTGTGTGATTAACGGCGCTTTGAGGTTTCTTTATCAGCAGGGGCTTGGGGCATTGTCATAAAAATATGACAAATTTCATCTGCGCCTGACAGGCTGAAACCATAAGATGACAAACCCCCGAATCCGTCAAAACGGACCCGGGGGTTAGGGGCTCTGCAGCCTCATGTTTTTGAGTCAGAACAGGGAAAAAGGATCAGCGGCGCGCTATTTTCCTGCCGATGGAACGCTGGAAAACAACCAGCCTGCAATGGTCGAAGCCGCCTGTTCCTCTACCCCAAGGTAGCCATGGGCCGACATGCCCTGACAGGCATCACCGGTAGCATCGCCGTGTGAGAGGCTGATAATGTCCTTGCGGGGGGCGCTTTTGAGCGCCCGTTGCAGAGCCTGCACGCCAGAATAAGGGCTGACTTTGCAGGCATCCTGCTCGTTATGAAAAATGAGCACTGGTATGGCAATGCGACCCACAGCGGCATCATAGATGGTACCGCTTGCCTTTTTATTGTTCTGCGTAACAGTTGAGGTAAGTACCAGAGCGTCGGCATTGCCACGCTCAAGCCGGGAGGCCGTGTTGGCGGCAGAGATGGTTCCGCGGCTTGTTCCCACCAGTGCCACGGGCACGTGCCACTGCCTGCGTACATAATCCATCACCATGGCGGCATCCTGCGCCTGCTCCGCACTGGTGCGATAGCTGTTGGCATTCTGGCCGCTCACGTCTGATGGCACGTCCACAAGCACTGTGAGCAGGCCTTCCCTGACAAAAAGAGCTCTGGAGCGGGCAAGAAAATTACCCTGCAGGCTGGTTTGCTCTCCGTTTTCCGTCAGGCCAAGGCAGCCGTTGTCGCCAGCAAACAGTATGACCGCCGCTCTGGGTTTTGTGGGCACGTCTACCAGAGCCCGCAGGGTTGCCTTTTTAGCAGTTTGCCACTGCACCAGCAGCTTTTCGGGTGAGGCTGAAAGCTTTTTTTGCACCATGCCCGGCATGTCCGCACTGGCCGCCCCACTCCATGCTGGCATAGCCAAAAAAACCAGCAGGGCAAAAAACAGACAAAAAGCTGCAGTACATACAGGGCCCTGCATCCTTTCTTCCACCACCCGAGCCGCTGACAGACGAGAACCGTGACCTTCCATTGCGCCTTCCTTGGTATGTGCGAATATCATCGCCTTCAAAACATCTTCCCCGGCCATCTGCACAATGCCCCGCGCAGGGTGCGCGCATTGGCTGTTTCTATTCCACCTGCTGTAAGCCTTGCGTTAAGATTCGTCCGACATGTCGGGCATACCTCTTGCCGCCCGCCGCGAATCGGCTACAGTGGCCCCATGATACGATACGGATTTGCCTGCAAGACCATAGGGGTTCCCCAAGCGGATCTCTCCGCCATTACCCTGGCCCGCGCCACGCACGAAAACATGCTGGGCGTGTGCCGCCACAACCTGCGGGCGCTGGAAGCCATGCTGCACTACTGCGCAGAGGCGCGCATACCCCTCATGCGCATCAGCTCTGACATCATTCCGCTGGCTTCACATCCCCAGAACAGCTTTGCCTGGCAGCATGAATTGCACCAGGAGCTGGCCTCGGCGCGGGCAACACTGGCGCAAACGGGCATTCGTGTTTCCATGCATCCGGGGCAGTACACAGTGCTCAATTCGCCCCGACAGGATGTGGTAGAACGCGCCGTTGACGACCTGACCTTTCACGCCGGTTTTCTTGATGCCCTGGGGGCTGATGGCAGCGCCCGCATCATCCTGCATCTGGGCGGCGGATACGGCGAACGGGCCTCGGCCCTCGAACGGCTGACGGATAACATCCACGCCCTGCCCCTGCAGGTGCGAAACCGCCTTTCACTTGAAAACGACGAGCGCGTTTTCAACATAGAAGACGCCCTTGCCATCTGCGGCAAGTGCGGCCTGCCAGCCATCTTTGATGTGTTCCACCACTCGCTCAACCCGCCGCGCCACGGCACACAGGACTACTGGCTTGACCGGGCCATGGAAAGCTGGTGCCCGCAGCATGGCCGCCCCAAACTGCACTACAGCCAGCAGCTGGCTGGCGGCAAACCGGGCATGCACTCGCGCTTCATCGGCATGAAGGATTTTCTGGAATTCCACAGCTCGCTGGACGGACGCGAACTGGACGTGATGCTTGAGGTCAAGGACAAGAACCTTTCCGCAGTAAAGTGCATCAACCTCACGAGCCCCCGCTTGTCCCGCAACGAGCTGACCCGTGAATGGGCCAGATACAAGTATCTGATACTTGAGCGCGAACAGGCGGCGTACAATGCCTTTCGCGCCATGCTCAAGGCGGACGCGCCCGATGCCCGCGAGTTTTACAGCCTTGTGGAGCAGACCCTGGAAAAGGAAATTTGCGGCCCGCAGGCGCGTAACGCCGCCGAACACGTATGGGGCTATGTGGACAATCTGGCCACGCCCTCAGAAAAAAAACGCGTACTGGCCGCCCTAGGCGAACTGCAAAACGGCACAGAGAGTCTGCCGCGCGCCAAGCGGGCACTGCTGAGCCTGGCCGTGAAACACCATGTGGAATACCTGCTGCAAAGCCTCTATTTTTATATCTAGCGACAAAACGGAAAGCGCAGGGTCACCCCTGCGCTTTCCGTTTTCAGCTATTTTTCCGACCGTTGCCACACCAGGTGCAGCAGCGGATAGGGCATGCCCTGCCCATCCTGTGCTGAACGCCCCACAATCCTGAAGGCCTGTCTTTTATAAAAGGCCAGAGCCTGCGGATTCTGCTCATTCACATCAAGGGCCAGCTGCTGGTGGGCCGCTTTTGCGTGGGCCAACAGCGCAGTGCCCACCCCGCATCGAAAACTGGCAGGGTCAACAAAGAGCATCTCAACCTGCGGGCCGTTGCAACCCATGAACCCCACAGGGCAAACCCCGGCAGGGGGTGCCTGGTGCAGCTCGGCCACCCACAGAGTTTCCACCCCGGGCAAATAGAGCCTGCGCACATCTTCAAAAAGACGTTCCACCTCGGCGGGCGGCAAAAAATGGTGGGTTGCCTCAACGCTGCGCCGCCACAACAGGGTCAGGGCATGGTGGTCTGCCCCTGTTGCCAGCCGTATGGTCAGCGGGCGGGCAAGTCCTACGACCGCCTGCGTGTCTGTGCTCTCGTTCATAACCTGATTATCCGGCTACTTTTCGCCTTGCCCCGGTGCGCCTGCCACCAGCCCAGCCGAGCGTTCTGCGGAAACAGGCGAACCCTGTTTTTGCAACTCAGGGTTGTTCTGTTCCCTGCTCAGCTGGCCGCTGTCGAGCATGGCGCGAGCGGGGCTTTCTGCCTGTGGCGCAGTGGCCTCTGCAACGGGAGCGGGCTGTTCCTGCTTTTTGGCATACTTGGGCGAAAAATGGCGTTCAACAAGGGCCACACCTACAGTGTAAAGCACAAAGACCACGGTTACCGCACCAAGAAAAAGTGCCGTGCGCCATATCATTTTAAGCGTTTCCATACATCTCCACCGCAAAATTCTCTGGCTCGTTCGGCCTATTCCGCTGCAGGGGGCAGCACTTCCATGGTGTCGCCCGTGCGCACCTCACCACCGTGCAGAACCTTGGCAAACACCCCCTGGGTAGGCATGATGCATTCGCCCATGGTGTGGTATATCTGGCAGTGGCTGTGACATTCCTTGCCAATCTGCGAGACCTCAAGCAGCACGTCGTTACACGCAATGCGCGTGCCCACCGGCAATGCGGCAAAATCGATGCCGTCCACCACCAGATTTTCGCCAAAACAGCCGTTGGCCACAAGAGCCCCACGCGCCTTGAAGGCTTCAATGGCCTGCCACGAAAGCAGGCTTACCTGCCGGTGCCAGTTGCCCGCGTGAGCATCGCCCTCGATGCCGTGATTTTCAATGATATTGGCATAATCCACGGCCTTCTTGGCCGTGCCTTTTTTCTGGCTGGTACAGATAGCCACTATTCTGCCCATAATTCTGTTCCTTTGCTTGCATGATCCATGTTGCCGCATGCCTGCGGCCGCCACAGTCTGCCCCATATGCCGGGGCGAGTCCAGCCCGGACGCTCTGGCACTGGCTTGGCCGCACAGCAGGCATTGGAGCCTGAATGGCCGTGAATGCCAGTTTTTTGCTATGTTATCACACCCCACCCCGCCAGCCAAGCGAAGCGCATCAGTAATTATATTTCCAGGTCACGCCGCCCTTGGTGCTCTGCTGCTCGGTGCGCACCTCAAGGTTGGCCCTGGGGGTCAGCTCAAGCTGAATCACAAAGGCCGTGCTGCCCTGTTTGGCCCCCTGCTGCACGCCCACATAGATATCTTCTGTAAGGTATTTGCCCATTTCAACAGAGCTGCCAGCGGCCATGTTTTCTCCGCTCTGCCCCTGCTGCCCGGCACCGGAGGAATTGAAACGCAGCACATCCACGCCCAGCGCCTGCCGTGCGGAATCAAGCACGCCACCACCGCCGCTGCCCGTGCCAAAACCCGCCAGCTGGGCCACCGCCGCCGCAAGGCGCAGGTTTTCGAGCCGTCCCAATTCGCTGGCGCTTTTGCCAAAAAGTATCTGGGCCAGAATTTCATCACGCGGCATTTCAGGGTCGCTGCTCAGAATGAGCTGCATTTTGCGTACTGTTCCCACAATGCTGATATTGGCCATGAGTGCCGGGGTCTGGCTTGTGAGCATGATGTCCAGCAGGGGATTTGAAACATCCCCGCCGGCAAAGGTCACCGCCCCGCGCGCCAGTTTGAAATTTTTGCCAAGGATATCAAGGCTGCCCTTGGTCGCGTTGAGCTGGCCGGAAACAAGAGGTTCTGCGGGCGTGCCGCCAATGTGCATGTCTGCCCGCCATTCGCTCTTGAGGCCAAAGCCCTCAACCACAAACCGGCCAGGAATGACAATGCGCAGATCAAGCAGACCCGGCTTGCCTCCAGAAACAGGGGCCGCACCAGCCAGGGCGGGGGCAGAGGAAGCAGCCTTTTTACCCTGCCTTGCGGCAGAGGTGGGAGGTTCGTACCCGGTTCTGGCCCAGGCAGGCGAGGCCTCGCTGATGGGCAAGGTGGTGATGCTGCCGCCCACCTCAAGATTATTGAGCAGCACCAACCCCTGATTGACGGTAAGGGTGCCGCGCACTTCTGGTGCTGTGGCACTGCCCGCAACCGATGCCTGGGCAGAAAGCTCTACACGCACGTCGCGGCGGCGCAGCGGGCGCAGGTGGTCAAGACTGGCCTTGAAATCAAGCTGGCTGCCGTCCAGCCTGCCCTGCCCGGTTATGCGCGCAGTGCCGCCCTGCCCGTCGGCAGCGGCGAGGTTCAGGCGGGCAAGACCAAGAGCCCCAGCGTGGCCTTCTTCAAGATCAAGCCTAAGGTTTATGGCAGAGAGCAGTACGCCCAGCGTAAGGTTTTCGTAGCGGGCATCGTCCATGCGCACAAAACCCTTGGGCACCGGGGTTTCAAGGGTTCCCCCCACATCAAGTGCAAGGGCAAGCCGCCCGGCCAGCCGCTGGTCTGCCACAGGCAGCAAGCTCCACAGGGGGGCCACTGCGCCGTTCCAGCGTACCGCTGCCCGTAGCGGCCCCTGCATGTGGGGGCGCGGCAATCCGTCTGCGCCAAACAGCAGTGGAAGGCGGGCCTCAACACGGCACTCTGTACCGCCAAGAGCCACCACAGTTGCCTGATCGGGCACAAGGCGCAGAGCCAGCGCGCCGCCAGCTGCGGTATCGCGCTCAAGCTTGCCGGTGAGGGTCAAATTCATAGGTTTGAGCGCAGAGCCCGGCAGGCTCAAACCGCGCACATCCACCCGCAGGTCGCCC
The DNA here is from genome assembly GCF_009712225.1 of Desulfovibrio sp. Lineage (NCBI taxonomy): Bacteria > Pseudomonadati > Thermodesulfobacteriota > Desulfovibrionia > Desulfovibrionales > Desulfovibrionaceae > Desulfovibrio > Desulfovibrio sp. The sequence continues at coordinate 67,360 of NZ_WASP01000002.1, forward strand.
TGCGGATGGGCGGGGCTGCCAGCAAGCCGCGCCGTAGCGGCAACCGTGCCCGCAGGCAGGGCAGGTACCAGCACGCGCCAGGGTGCGAGCTCAAGCTGCTCCAGTGTAAGGCGCACATCAAATTTTTCCGCACTCAGCGAGGCCTGCGCCCGCAAACGGCCAGAGGGCTTCATGGTTATATCCAGCCCACTCAGGCCCAGATCGGTCTGGCCCAGCTCGCTCGAACCGTAGCGCAGAGAGGCTCCGGCTGCGGCCCGCAGGCCCAGCTTTTGTGCGGGCAGATCAAGATCAAGCCGCCGCACCTCTACAGTACCGGGCTGCCAGCGCACCGCGCAACGCGCCGCCGCAAAGCCGCTTGTTTCGAGGTTTGCCTCCAGAGGTCCGTATACCGAACCCTGCGCACGCACCCTGGCCCCAAGCCTTTTGTCGCCGCTACGCAGCCCCCCAAGATCAAGACGCGCGGCCAGCTGCCCTGTGCCAAAAATATCGGCGAGCGCAGCTTCGCCTTCAAGCCCCTGCACTTCTACAGGCGGGGCGCTGCCCTCACGGTAAGAAAGCCGTGGTACGCGCCAGCGTAAACTTGCCTGCTGGGTATGGCCGGGCGCTGCTGTGGCCTCTGCCTGCTGCGACCGCAGCTCAAGCGACAGGGCGGCGTCGCCATCGAGCCGCGCACCGGGAACAATGGCCGAAAGGGCCTTCCAGTCTGCAACGCGCACGTCAATCTTGCCGTCTGCACGCGGCATGCCTCCCGCAACCAGAGGCATGGGCAAGACCGCCGTTACCTGCCCGGAGGCGGCAACCCCCAGCACATCGCACTGCAGGTCGCGCACCCCCGCCAGCAGGGCGGTGCTGCCAGCATCTCTCCCCTGACGCGCAAAAATGGTCGCGCCCAAGCGCTGCGCAAAAGTGTCTACCCTGGCGGTTGCCTGCACATTTACGGCCAGCTCAGCCTCGGGGATTGCATCAGTGGCGGGGCCAGTATCCGCAGCCGCCTGCCCCGGTGAGCCAAAAAACACCTGCCGCCAGCGCAGGGGCGTGCTTTCCAGCTTGAGGGCCATATTGGCAAGCGCGTGCCTGCCCACATTCCAGGCAGGGCAATCAAGAGCAATGCGGGTATCAGGCGCATCCAGCGGACCACTGAGCGCCACGCGCAACTTCGCACTGGAGGGCAACAGGTTCTCGCCCACACCGGCAGGGGCTGGGCTGGTACTGGCGGCAGGGTTGGCACCGGGGGCAGCCGCGCCGTCTTCGACCTGCGGCCCAAGGCTGGTCAGAATATCCACATCCAGCGGTCCAGCAAGCCACGAAGTTTCCGTTCCACTCTCCCATGTTGCATGGCCGCCCACACGCAGGGGGCCTGCCTGCACAGAAATTTTTTCAATGGCAGCACGCCCGCCTGCTGCAGGGCCGCCGCCCGCAGGGGCCGTGATACGGGCCGTTACACGCACATCTGCGCTGCCCCCCTGACCCAGAAGGGCTGCAAGCATGGGAGCAGCCGCGGGCTCTGGAGCAGTTGCGGGAGCGGGTGCTTCCGCAGCCATTTGCAGGGAACAGACAAGCTCCACGCTCGCGTCCACAGCCAGTGATTCCCCCTGCCGGGAGGACGCGACCGAGGCCTGCATACTGGACTCAACCACCGATGCAGGCATGCCTGCCAGCAACAACGGCGCATCGCCCTCCGCCTTGAGGGCAAGTCTGAGACGGGCCTGCGCACCGTCTTTACCCACAGCAATTTTCAAACCCGCATCAAGACGCGCCTGTGCGGGCATGTCGGCCTTTTGTGGTGCATCCGCAGGGGTGGGCGCGGCTGCTTCGGTCTGGGGTTCGCCGTCTGCGCCTGTCTGGGTCTGGATGGCCTGCCCCAGCAGACTTTGCGGCAAGAGAGCATTATTCAGAGAAAGCTCGTCAATGCGCACCTGCGGCAACCAGCTTGGCAATGAACCAAGCTCGCGCAGGGCATCAGCCAGAGCCGTGCGCAAGGCCCCTTCTGTGAGGGGCGGTGACGGCGGCGGCGCAGCCTTCTGCGAGAGCTGCGGCAGGCGCAACAGCTCGGCATTGTCCACGCGCACAAAGGCAATATGCAGTGCACCGGGCAGAGCCTGCCAGTTCCAGGTGGCACTGCATGCGGGCAGGCGCAGCCAAAGCCCCTGCGCATCGTACAACTCCACACCCAGCGCAAACCCAAAGGGCAATGGGCCAGAAAGATGCGTAATACGCGCACGGATATCAGGGGCAGCCCCATCAGCAGGCGTGGCCTCCATGGCCGCATTGATTTTATCCGTCACCCACGCCTGCACCGATTCATTGCGCAGGGCTGCAAGGGTTCCAACAAGGGCTGTCACGCACAACAGCAGGCACAGCCCCAGAGCCATGACCGTGCGACGCAGCCATATCCTGCGTTTATTTTTTGGATACTGGCCGGACAGACCAGGCTGTGGAGCAACACCGCCCTTGTCCGGCGAGGTAGAGGATGGCGGCGCTGCCGCCTTGCGGTCCTGATCCATCAGAAAGATTGCCCTATGCTGACATAAATCTGCACTGGGGGGTCGCCGTCAATGGGTTGCAGGGGAAAGCCCACATCCAACCGCACAGGTCCAATGGGCGTGAAATAGCGAAATCCAAGGCCCGTGCCCCAGCTCATGTCGCCAATAATGCGCGGCAATTCGTCCCTGTAGACCATGCCGCCATCAAGAAAGGGAACAATGCCGAAATCGTCCGTAATCTTGTAGCGGGCTTCAAGGTTTACTACCTGATACGAGCGCCCGCCCAAAGGTTCGTCCTTATGGTCACGCGGCCCCAGCGACTGGTAGGCATAGCCCCGCACAGAACCCGACCCGCCGGTGTAATAGCGCAAACTGGCGGGGATACTGCGCAGCCCCATGCCTGCGAGGGCACCGGCCTCTACCCTGCCCGCCAGCACGAGTTTGTCGTCCGGCAGGCCGTCTTTGCGAAATGGCGCGTAGTACCCGCTGGCCGAAATCACGCCGGTCATGACATTGAACGATTCGCCATAAAAGCCGGTATACGGCTTGAACTTGATGGCCAGTTCCGACCCGTCGGAAGGATTGAGCACATTGTTGCGCGTGTCACGCCGCAGGCCCAGCCGGGGGCCAAAAAATCCGTAGCCCTTGGGGTCCTGTTCGTTGTCCTTGATGGAGCCGCTTTCGCCGCCAAGCCCGGCACTGCCCCACCACTGGCGCGAGAGCCGTCTTTCGATATCGCCTGTGCCCGTGCCCGCAATTTTTTCATAGGCGCTGGTATTTTCACGCAGGGTAGAGCCCGTTACCAGCAGCTTTTGCTCACGCGCCAGAAAGGCCGGTTTTTCGAAGGCCGCCTTGAGTCCCTGGGTTTCGGTGGCAAACGGCGCGCTCACCGTAAGTTTTTCGCCATTGCCAAAAAAGTTGCGGTGCTCCCACATGCCTTCCACGCCAAGACCGGTATCGGTATCGTAACGGGCACTGGCCCCCACCGAGCGGAATGGCGCTTCGGCCACGGTTACTTCCAGCGGCAGCACGGCTGCACCGTCGCGCCCCGCGCCACTGGCAAGCTGATCTTCAAGGGGTTTGGCTTCCACAGTGCGGAACAGGCCGAGGGCACGCAGTTTGTTGGCGTAGTCCTCAACCATGTCCGAATTCCAGGGTTCTTCGGCACTGTTCCAGGGAGCCAGCCGCTGCACATATTCAGCGCTGACTTCTTTGGCCCCGCGCACCTCAATGTGGCCCATGAGCGCAGGCGGCCCAGGGCGCACCAGAATATCGGCATTGAGTCTGGTTGCCTCGCGGTCGAGCGTGAAGCTTGTGTCGGCAATTTTGGCCAGCGGGTATCCCTGCCGCCGCAGAGCTTCGGGCAGGGCGTTTACCGCTGCCAGCAGGTCATCGGCGGCAACGGGCTTGCCAACAGCAACCCCCGGCAAAACCTTGGGGAAGGAAGGCGGCGGCACGGGTTCTGTTTCCAGCCCCCAAAAGCCAACCTCACGCTGACGGTTGCGAAAATATTGCGGAATGACGGGTTCCGGGTCGTAGTACACGTCTGCGCGCCCCAGACTGTAACGCTTGCCCGGCGAAAGGATGAGCTCCACGCCAACGGGGGTGGATTCCCTGTCCATTTCAAACGTGGCCGTGCCGTCATAGTAGCCCTGCGAGTGCAGCAGGCTCTGCGCGCTGGCAGTATCTGCGCGGGCACGCCTTTCCAGCGCCAGCATGCTGTCGGGCGGTTCCTTGGCAAGTTGCACGAGCTGGCTTGAGGCCTTCATCTGTCCGGCCAGGGAATCTGGCCCGTTCTGCACCTTGATGCGCACCTTGTAGGGCACTGGCTTGCCCTGCCAGGCGGTTTCAAGCCCTGGCGGAGCCGGTTGAGGCTCTTCTGCCGGGGCGCGGGCCAACAGGCCGCAGCCTCCGACGCACGCAAGCAGAACCAGGGCCGCAAGCAGTTGCAGCACCACCAGACCCCGTGGCCGTTGTGTTTCTGTTGCGCCAAGAATACAAAACATGCCTTACCATACGTTGCCCGCCAACATGAATCAAGAACCATTAGCAACTGATGCTTGCAAAAAAATGTCGCTCCGCTAGGATTACAACAACAGGCCTTGTGCCTGCACAACGCATAACCACAGGACACACCATGAATTATGATCTCTGCCTGCACATGGACAGCAAGGACCCCGCAATCCTGCGCCTTGTTCTTCGTAATGCGGCCAACTATATCAAGGCCCTGCCAGAAGAACGCTTTCAGCTCGTAGTTGTGGCCAACGGCCCCGCCGTTACCCAGTTTGTCAAAGGCAATGAAGAATTCCGCGCCATAGCGGCCCCTCTGCAAGATCAGGGGCTGCGCATCCTGCTGTGCGCCAACGCCCTGGCCGACAACAATATTGACCATGCAGACATCTGGCCCGGCTGCGACGTTGTTCCCGCTGGTCTGGTGGAAATTGTCCGTCTGCAGCGCGAGGGCTTTGCCTACATCAAACCCTAGGGAATCTGCCCCTTGGGGGCCGTGACGGCAATTGCGCTGTTTACTCTTGCTTCCGGCTATGCCGGAGGAGGCTGGGCATGGAATGTTTTGGGGAAATTCTGGATATCGTACGCCGCAAAACCCCCGTGGTGCACAGTATTACCAACTATGTAACCGTCAATGACTGCGCCAACATGATTCTGGCCGCTGGCGGCTCGCCCATTATGGCCGACGACGCTGCCGAAGTGGAACAGATCGTGAGCCTAAGCTCGGCACTGGTCATCAACATAGGCACGCTCAACGCGCGCACTGTGGCCTCCATGCTGGCCGCTGGCAGGCGCGCCAACGCCCTGAATATTCCCGTGGTGCTCGATCCCGTAGGCGCGGGAGCCTCCGACCTGCGCAACGAAACCCTGCGCACCCTGCTGCAGGAAGTTCGCTTTACCGTCATCAAGGGCAACAGCTCTGAAATCCGCTTTCTGGCCGGTGAAAAAGCCACGGCGCGCGGCGTGGACGCAGACGAGGGGGTTCTGGTTTCAGAAGAAAACCTCGGCGCTGCGGCCCGCATGGCTCAGGACCTGAGCACGGCCACTGGTGCCATTGTCATCGTGAGCGGCCGCATTGATATTGTGGCCCACCCCAGAGGGGCCTGGGCCGTGAGCAACGGCGACCCGCTCATGACGCGCATTACCGGTTCTGGCTGCATGACAGCCGTGGTGGTGGGCTGCTGCGTGGGTGCCGCCCCGGCAGAGCTGCCCCAGGCATGCCTGTGCGCGGTGTGCGCCATGGGCGTGGCCGGAGAAATAGCCTCTGAAAACATGGCTGCCGTAGGCGGCGGCACAGGAACCTACCGCACCATGCTGCTGGACGCCATGAGCACGCTTGACGGCCCCGCCATAACCTGCCGGGCCAATGTGAAACACATTCTCTAGCCTGCTGGCATACAAAAAAACTCAAGTCCGCCCTTGTCCCGGCTGCATCTGTGGTGCAGCCGGGACAAGGGCGGACTTTGTGATGGCGGGCGTCGCGCCTTAAATCGGCAGACGTACCACGCACAAAACATCGTTGCTGTACCGGCCATCCCTTTTGTATTCGCGGTAACCGCGTGACCGGGCGCACCCCACGGCGTACAGCACCCCATCCACCGATTCCAGCTGTGAATGACATTCGCCCTGTCCAAGGGCAAGCCACTGCGGTTGCAGCTGGCAGGTTTCGCCGGGCAGCGTGTGGGCCTCGCTGGCCGCCACCAGGGTTCCGCCCGTTTCGGCAAAGTAACCAGCCGCCCCCTCAACCACCTTGCCCGCGCTGTCTTTGGGCAGGGTATCGCCCAGCATGTCGGCAAACTGCGGCAGAGAGTCAAAAACAATGCCTATGCCACCCACGGCCTGCCCGCCCTCGGGGGCGAATACGGGTGCGCTGTACACATAGGTGGGCTGTGCCTTGCTGTTGGGGTGGTACAGCGTGGTAGCGCGAAAAGAAGAAACGGCAAAATCGTCCGAATCATTGAGTGACAGGGTACGCCGCACGTAGTCTTCGTTGATCTGCTGGCCATAGAGGCCACGTTCTGCAGCCTGCGAGCAGGCCACCACCACGCCGTGCGCATCGTAAAGAAAAAGATTGGAATACACCGTGTAGTAACTGTTGATGTACTCAAGAATATCCTCAAGCCGAGCCAGAGATGCCTTGTCCACGGCGGGTCGGGCAAGAATGCGCCGAAAATCTGGTGTGAGCGCCCACCAGCGGCAGTCGTTGGCGCGCTCATAAAGATTGCGGTCCATTATTTCCACGGTGATGGAAGCGAGAAACGACGCGTCGTTGAGGCGCGAGGCCGTAACCGTTTTGAGCAGCCCGTCGGTAAAGTAATGAAACTCGCGCTCCATCTCTATGCCCATCTTTCTCACGGCATCCAGAATGGGCGGCAGCGCCTGCGCGGCCATGCGTTCGTCCTCGCGGGCGTTGCCGCTCTGGCGGGCGGCCATGATCTGCCCGTTGAGGGCCGCCAGCGTCAGGTCGCCCATAACGTCGCTTGCCTGTTCTTCGATATTGGTCAGCTGGGCAGAAAAGCCCGCCTCGCGCCGCACAAGGGCCACGTCCAGTTCTGCGGTGGGTCTGCTGGCAAAGGCTCTTTGCGCAGAACGCAGCACATGGGTTTGCCACGCCTGCCCCTCGTAACCCTGATAGCCCTCGGACGGCCGCGAAACTGCAAGCGTGGTGCTGCTGCCAGTGGAGCTGACGGCAAAACCGTCTGCCGGGGTGCGGGCATAGGAGCGGCGCACGGGGGCCTGCCGGGCATCGCTGCTGGCAAAGGCCTCGCCCTTGTCGTCCAGCAGCAGGATAACCATGTCTTCGGCAAAACGGGCCATGCCCGCAAAGAGGTCGGCCACCTCACCGTCCATGTCAAAAACAAGGCAGAGCACACCCAGCGGTTCGGCTGCGCCCTCCTCGCGGATAACGTGCGAATAGACGAGGGCTGCCCTGCCATCGGGCGAGAGGTCGGTGGGACGGAATGTTTCCACAAACTCGCTGGCAGCCAGCGTCTGGGCCACAAGCGGATCGTTTGACTCGCGCACCGGCGTACGCGTGTCAAGTTGCACGCATACCCTGCCCTGCGTATCAAGCACCAGAATATCGCGGTACACGCTGTACTTGGCCCGGTATGCGGCAAGCCTGGCGCGCAGTGCGGCCACGTCGGTGGATGCGCCCTGCAGAAAACTGATGATCTCGCCGTCGGTGGCCAGAAAGCTCACGTCGGCGGTGCGCTCGTACAGGTTGCGCTTGATGATGTCCATGACCACCTGGGCCACAGGCGACATTTCGCGCACGGCTTTTTCAAGCAGTTTTTCGGCCAGCATGCCTGTCATATCCTGCCGCAGCTGGCCAAAGGTATCGCGTGTCTTGAAAATGAAATCGAACAGGGTGGCGGCGATGGCATTGCAGTTGATCTTTCCCGTCAGGGCTATCCACGTCCACTGCCGCTCTAACTGCGAAAAAACCGTGTGGCAACGCCTGATATCAGGCATGAACTGAATCAACTGCTCAACGGCATCTGTTCCAGATGCATGGGACTGGCGCACAATCACCTCGCTCAAGATTCGCTTGGCGCCGCAACGCAGTTCAAAAAAACAGGCAGCTGATAATCACTGACAGATTATAACAGCGTATTTGAATAAAAAAATGGGGGAAAATGACCCTGTAAAAATTTTTTATAATTGTCAATATTACTCTATTTTTTCGATATATGTGCACACAAGACAATCAGGCATTCTGCCTTGTTGCAGACGATACACTAACAGAAGCACCATCTATTTAATATTGGGAACGATTACCGTAGAAATGCATGCGAGCAATACGTATTTGAATATTTATTTTATACACTGATATATTTTACTACCACAGCTACAGACACAAGTTTATTTTTCACGCAATCGAATGCAGCATAAACACAGAATGCAGGGCAAGCATAGTTAGAATTATCAGGATAAAGGGCACAAAATAAAGAACGCCAGCGTGTTGAATAAAAAACAAAGCCGCCGGGCATTGTCCGGCGGCTTTTAACCAATACGTGTTGCGCGGCCTGTTGCAGCCCCTCTGCGAGTTAGCTGTTCTTGCGCTTGCCCGCAGTCTGGTAGCGCTTCATGGCCGAGAGTTCGGTCTTGCGCAGACGGATGGAAAGCGGGGTCACTTCCACCAGTTCGTCTTCGCGCACAAAGTGCAGGGCGTGCTCGAGGGTCATCTTTTTCACGGGGGTAAGAGTGACGTTTTCGTCCTTGCCCGAAGCGCGCAGGTTTGTGAGCTTCTTTTCCTTGGTGGGGTTGACGTCGATGTCGTTATCACGGTTGTGTTCGCCCACAATCATGCCCTCGTACACCGGATCGCCGGGCTCAACAAAAAGCACGCCGCGCGGCTCAAGGTTGAAGAGAGCATAGGCCACGCCAGAACCGGCGCGGTCGGCCACGATGGAGCCCGTATAACGAGTGGGGAAGTCGCCGCGCCATTCTTCGTAGCCTTCAACATAGGAGTTCATGATGCCGGTACCCTTGGTATCGGTGAGGAACTCGTCGCGGTAGCCGATAAGGCCGCGCGAAGGCACGCTGAATTCAAGGCGCACACGGCCCGTGCCGTTATTGACACAGTTGAGCATGCGGCCCTTGCGCTGGGCCAGCTTGTCGGTAACCACGCCCATGAACACTTCGTCGCAATCCACGTACAGGCGTTCGATGGGTTCGATAACCTTGCCGTTTTCGTCCTTGCGCAGAATAACTTCGGGGCGGCCAACGGAAAGTTCAAAACCTTCGCGGCGCATGGTTTCAATAAGAATGGCCATCTGGAATTCGCCACGGCCCTTGACCAGGAAGGCGTCGCGGTCGGCGGTGTTTTCAACGCGCACGGCCACATTACGCAGGGTTTCCTTGACCAGACGGTCATAAATGGCGCGGCTCTGCACAATCTTGCCCTCGCGCCCGGCCAGGGGAGAGCTGTTGATGCCAAAGCGCATGGCCACGGTGGGTTCGTCCACGCGGATGCGGGGCATGGCGCGGGGGTTGTCGCGGGTGCAGATGGTATCGCCGATGGTGACATCTTCGATACCGGCCATAACCACGATGTCGCCGGGCAGGGCCTTTTCCACTTCCACAACCTGCAGTCCGTCATACACCTGGATCTTGGTGGCGCGCAGGGGCTTGGGCTGACCGTCCTCGCCGATGCAGGCGAGGGCTTCCTTGGCGTAGACCGTGCCGTGCATGATGCGGCCCACAGCCAGGCGGCCCAGATAGTCGGAATAATCGAGGTCGGCCACCAGCATCTGGAAAGGCTGCTCGGGATCGTAGCTGGGACCGGGAATGTACTTCACAATGGCGTCGAACAGAGGCGAAAGGTCCTTCTGCTCATCATCAATATTGTTCATGGCCACGCCAGCACGCCCGATGGCGTACAGCACGGGAAATTCAAGCTGGTGCTCGTTGGCGTCGAGGTCGATGAACAGGTCGTAAATTTCGTTGAGCACTTCCTGGGGGCGGGCGTCCTTGCGGTCAATCTTGTTGATGACCACAACCACGGGCAGACCGGCCTCGAGGGTTTTGCGCAACACAAAACGCGTTTGCGGCAAAGGCCCTTCAGAGGAGTCTACCAGCAGGATTGCGCCGGTGGCCATGGAGAGCGAGCGCTCCACTTCGCCGCCAAAGTCGGCGTGGCCGGGGGTGTCGATGATATTGATCTTCACTCCGTTCCAGTTGACGGCGCAGTTCTTGGCCGCAATGGTGATGCCGCGTTCGCGCTCAAGGTCCATCTTGTCCATGACACGGTCGTCCACCTGCTGGTCGGCGCGAAAAACGCCGCCCTGCTTGAACAAACCGTCAACAAGGGTGGTCTTGCCGTGGTCAACGTGGGCGATAATGGCTACGTTACGGAGGGATTCATTGTGTTGCATGGCTTTTTGCCCTTAAAAAACACTGGGTAGTGCGGTTTTGTTCCCCGCCGAGGGGAGATTCCGACTGGCAGCAAGGCTGCGGCAGATCAGCGTCGGGACGAGGCCGACGCAGGCAGGGGGAAAAACCAGCAGTCGGTATTGTTTATTCTTTAATGTGTCCGGGCCGCGCTTTTACGCACTTTTCAGAGTTTTGTCACCATAGCCCTGATGAGCCGCCCCAGATTTTTGCCCGCCACGGCGGCCACCGCCAGAATTTCTTCCAAGGGAGCCGGGGTCATGCAGTCTGGCAAATTTTTATTGGTCAAACATGAAAGGCCCAGCACCCGCATGCCCATGTGACGCGCCGCGATAATCTCGAGCACCGTGCTCATGCCCACGGCATCGGCACCCCACTGGCGGTACATGCGTGTTTCTGCCGGGGTTTCCATTTCTGGTCCGTGCACGCCAATGTACACGCCGCGCTCGAGGCGCAGATTCATCTTTGAGGCGGTTTCAAGCGCCAGAGCGCGCAGTTCGGGGTCGAGCGGCGCGCACATGTCGGGGAAACGCGGCCCCCATTCCTCGCAGTTAAAACCGGTGAGCGGCGAATGCCCCGTGTGGTTTATAACATCGGTCATGCACATGATGCCGCCCGCATCAAACTGGGGGTTGAGCCCGCCAGCGGCATTGGTGATGATGAGCTTTTTTGCGCCCAGGGCTGCCATGACGCGCACCCCCATGCAAACCTCTGCCGGGCTGCGCCCTTCATACAGGTGGCAGCGCCCCTGCTGGATGATCGCGTAGCGGCCAATACAGTCGTCTTCGCCGCACGCACCGGGAAAGCGCCCCCACACAAAGGCTCCGGCATGCCCCTCTACGCTTGAAACGGGAAAACCCGGCAAGTCGGCATAGGGCACGACCACCCTGTCCTGCAGCTTGTCTGCCAGATACGAGAGCCCCGTACCCAGCACAATGCCAATGGGCGCATCCGCATCGGCAGAAGCATTGGCGTCTAGCCTGCACGCGCCCAGAGGCAAGGCTGAGGGCCCCTGCGCGGCTTCAATGGCTTCACGCAGGGCAGTGGCGGCACGCTGGACATCTTGAAAATTTTGCATAGAATCCCCCCTGAAAAATAAGCTCCGTGGTCTGCTGTCAGGCCGCAATCCGCGCCGCGCTTCTCTTTGCCGCTGCGCGGCTTTTTGTGCGGGACGGCCCCTGCGCGAGTGGATTTTCGCGCCAAAAGCGGTTATGAGGTGCGGATGCACTGTCTGTATAGCCCGCCATTGGCAACCCCACAAGGGGGTACGGGCTGCAAAACAGAACCGTAACATCCCGCTATGCAAATCCAAACTTCGGATACGCCGCCACAACAGCCCTCTGGCACGGGCGGCCATGCCGGGCATACACCAACACAAAAAATCGCATGTTAATGAGGGAGACAGGCTTGGACAAAGCTCAGGACAGCATTCCCCTGCAAAAGCACAAAATTCTGGTGGCCAACCGTGGCGAAATCGCCATGCGCATCATGCGCGCCTGCCGCAAGCTGGGAGTGGCCTTTGCCGCCATCTTCACGGCTGAAGACGCGGCTTCGGGCCATGTGCGCCTGGCACGCGAACAAGGCGGAGAAAAAAGCCTTTATCGCGTGTCGTCTTACCACGACGCCAACGAACTCATGGCCGTGGCCGATGAAGCGGGTTGCACCGCTGTGCATCCCGGCTACGGTTTTTTTGCCGAGGATTTTCGTTTTGCACGCCGCGTGACCAAACGCGACCGGAAACTCATATTCATCGGCCCCTCGTGGAAAATCATCCGTGAGCTGGGCGACAAAATCAACACCAAGCGCCTGGCACGCAGCCTGGGCGTACCCACAGTGCCCGGCTCCGACCGCCCCATTTACGACGAGATGGAAGCCGAACGCATTGCCAAGAGCGTGTTCGAATTTCAGGATCAGCAGGGCATCACCCGCCCGCTGGTGCTGGTCAAGGCATCGGCTGGCGGCGGCGGCATGGGCATTGAAGAAGTGTACGACCCGGACCAGTTCCGCTCGGTTTACCGCCGTATTCGCAGCTACGCCCTGCGCCAGTTCAAGGACGAAGGCGTGCTTATCGAGCAGCGCATCACCGACTTCAACCACCTTGAAGTTCAGGTTGTGTCTGACCGCTCCGGGCAGAATCCCGTGCACTTTGGCACGCGCAACTGCTCCATCCAGTCCACTGGCCGCCAGAAACGTATTGAAATCGCCCCCGGCTTTGCGCCCGACGAGCTCAAGTACACCTTTGACGCCGGCAAGGTGCTGCGCGATATCGTTGACTACTCCCTCACCATGGCCCGCAAGGTGGGCTACGACAACGTGGGCACCTGGGAGTGGATCGTAACCCGCAAGGGCGAACCCTTCCTTATGGAAGTGAACACGCGCATTCAGGTTGAAAACGGCGTTTCGGCCCGCATTTCGCATGTGGGCGGCAAGGGCGATGTGGACCTGATTGCCGAGCAGATACGCATCGGCCTTGGCGAACCTCTGGGTTACACCCAGAACGACATTACCTTTGAAGGTCTGGGCATCGAATACCGGCTTATCGCCGAAGACCCGGACAGCAACTTCACCCCGTGGGTGGGCCGCATCGAACGCTTTGGCTGGAAAGAACAGCCCTGGCTGACCATGCTCACCCATGTTCCGACCACAGAACCGTACGAAATTCCCACAGAATTTGACCCCAACCTGGCGCTTGCCATCATCTGGGGTAAAGATCTGGAGGAAGCCAAGGCCCGCGGCCTTGAATTTCTGCGCGATCTGCGGCTGGAAGGGCATAATACCGCTGGCGAGGAGCTGAAATCCAACGTCAACTTCCTTGCGGCCAACACAGAACGCATTTTGCGCTTCTGACAGGGAACCAGCCCATGAACAAGGCATTGCTTACCCACCGGTCATGGTCCACCTGCGCAGCACGCGCGGGCGCTGGCCCATTGGCCGGGGCAACGTGCACGCGTCGCCGCCGGGTGGCCATGCTGGCAGACAACCCATTGGCCGCCCTGATTTTCGGGGATTTCGCCTACCTAAAAAAACCAGTCTAGCTGGCCCCAATATACTATGGACAACAACATCGAAAAACGCATCCAGAGCCTGCGCGACAGGCTGACCTATCTGGTGGAAATATTCGCTGGCAAGCACAAGGACAACGCCGACCTGCTTGAAGAAAAGCTTACCGCCTTTACCGCGCGCGTTCGCTCCGGCACGGTGGAAGATCCCTATGCCGAACTTGCCACCGTCGAAGACCTTTTCAACTACGTGGAACGCCGCCTTGAGGGCAGCATTACGCCCATGGACAAGGTGCGCATTGTGCGCCATCCCCAGCGTATCTGCCTGCGCGACATCCTCGAAAACGTCTACGACAACTTTACCGAAGTGGGCGGTCAGGACGAACACAGCCTCGACCCCAGCATGCTCATTGCCCGCGCGGTTATTACCCGCCGCCGCGGCAAGAAGGTGTACACCCAGTCGGTGATGGTTATCGGGCAGGAAAAAGGCCACGGCGCGGAATTCCGCAACGGCGGCTCGGTCAAGCCCTGGGGCAACGCCAAGGCTCAGCAGTACATGCGCGTAGCCGAAACCGAAGGTATACCTGTCCACACCTACATCTTCACGCCCGGCTCGTTCCCCATCGAGGACTACCCCGGCGCGGCACAGCAGATCGCCCGCAACATCTACTGCATGGCTGGTCTGCGCGTGCCCGTTATCGCCGTTATTTCCGAAGGCGGTTCAGGCGGTGCCGAAGCCATCGGGCTGGCCGACAAACGCCTGATGCTCTCGCACGGCTACTATTCGGTTATCTCGCCCGAAGGTGCCGCCGCCATCGAAGGCCGCATCAAGGCTGGCCAGCGCGCCACGCCCGAACTGATCGAAAGCTGCGCCCAGAACCTCAAAATGACCGCGCAGGACAACCTGAAGTTCGGCTACATCGACCGCGTGGTACAGGAACCGCCCCTGGGCGCGCGCCCCTGGCACTTCGACTTTTTCCGCAACCTGCGGCAGGAAGTTTTGCGCGCCACCGACGAGGTGGTGATCTCCACGCGCACCATGCCCGGCCTCAAGGGTCTGGCCATGGCCCGCGTGCGCAAGCCCGATGCCAATCTGGACGAAATGTACACCCGCTGGGGTTTGACCTCTGCCGCCAAGGACAGGCTGCGCGAACGCCGCCAGCAGAAGTTTTTGCGGCTCTCGCGTCAGGCGGCCCGCGACAGGCGTCCTTTCTTTACCAAGATGGCCGTCGCCACCTGGGATTGGGTCACCAAGCCCTGGGTGAGCTTCAAGTACGATTTCTACCGCAAGCACCAGAGGCGCATCCGCACCTTTATGGAAGAAATCGACAACGAATGGGAAGTGTTCAAGAGCCGCCTGCTGGCTCCCTGGCGCAAGCTTACGCGCAAGCTTCCCAGCGCCAAGGTGGAAAACAGCAAGGTCAAGGAACTGACCGCTCTTTCCACATGGTCGGACGACGGCCGCCGCAGCCGGTGGAACTATATCTCGCCGCGCTACAAGACCGACCGGGCCATCACCTGCCCCAACAGCGCAGCTTACGGCTGCCTTGATCTGTGGGGCCCCGATCTGTTTGCCGAATTCGCGGGCGTGTGCAGCCACTGCGGTTACCATTTTCCCATGGAACCGGAATGGTATGTAAAGAACGTCTTTGACCTCGGCTCGGTGTTTGAATTCAACAGCGAAATCGAAGCGGGCAACCCTCTTGATTTCCCCAACTTCGGCGACCGGGTACTCGATGCGCAGAAGAAAACCGGGGCCAAGAGCGGCTGCATGACCTTTGAAGCCCGCATCGACAACACCAAGATGGTTGTTGCCATGCTGATGGGCACCTTCCGTGGCGGCTCTGTGGGCGCTGCCGAAGGCTACAAGTTTGTTGAGGCGGCCCAGCGCGCGGCCAAGAAGCGCTACCCCTTCCTTGCCTACGTGCACGGCACGGCGGGCATACGCATTCAGGAAGGCACACACGGCGTTATCCAGATGCCCCGCTGCACAGTGGCAGTGCGCCGCTATATCGAATCCGGCGGCCTGTACATGGTGCTGTACGACACCAATTCCTTTGCCGGCCCCGTGGCCAGCTTCCTCGGCTGCTCGCCCTACCAGTTTGCCGTGCGCTCTTCCAACATCGGCTTTGCCGGTCCGGGCGTTATCAAGGAAACCACCGGTATGGACATTCCGCCCAAGTACCACCGTTCGTACCGCGCCCTTTCGCGCGGGCACATTCAGGGTATCTGGGACCGTCGGGAAGTACGCGCAAACCTCAAGCAGGCCCTGCTGACCATTGGTGGCAGAAACCTGTACTACCGGTAATGCCGGTCTGCGTGGATGCTGCAAGATAATTCCGAGCGGCGCGGCGGCCGGGAATATCCCGGTCGCCACGAGCCAGAGCAGGCCGGACGGCCAGCGGCTACGTCGCCAATATATAACGCTTAACGGATCCTAGCATGATAAACATATCTGCACTGCTGGACGAAATAAAGGCTTCTCCCTACCGCGAGATTGTCATCAGCACGCCCCACACGGGCATGGTGACCTTTTCGGGCATCAAACAGGGCGACAAGGTCGTTGGGCCGCAAGGCCAGTGGAAGGAAAAGCCGGGCACGCTCATCGCCACCCTTGAGCGCGAGCGCAACCCCAAGGCCATTTCTGCCAACGAAAAAGGCGAGATCAGCCTTTTGCACACCGAGCTTGAAGGCACGTTTGTGGAGGCCGGTACCCCGCTTGCCGTGGTGCGCCACATGCTCACCCGCGCAGAAGTGGAACGCATCCTGCTGCAAAAGGCCCTGCATCTTTTTGTTGCGCCCGAGCGGGCCAAGTACTACTTCACACCTGATGTGGACAAAAAAATCCGCGCGGCAGATTCGCAGTCGGTGGCCGTGCGCGAGGGCATGGAACTGCTCATCATGTCGCGCATGAAGCGCGAGGTGCCGCTGACATATTCCGGCCCTGCGGGCGTTATTTACGCCGTATACTTTACCTATAATGAAAATATCGATGCCAGTGCCCCCCTTATTGGCGTGTGCCCGCAGGATCAGCTGCCTGCCATTCAGGAAGTGATCATGCGCGTGCAGACCGAGTGGACGGAAAAAGACTAGCATCACCAGCAATGGCTGCCCGGGCCCGCTGCGCTTGTGCGCGGGCCATGGCCAGCGCGCAAGGCACAATGGCGGCTGCCGCCAAACGGAGCACCCATGGGCAAAGCACTGCAAATCCGCGTAAGCGCCGTCACCTGGAACGAAGATCTGCTGGAAAAACTCTGGCCCAAACTTACAGAGCTGGCATTCAGCGTGCCCATCAAACATGAAAAGCACGGTGTGTTTGATATGGTGAAGGCTCTGGACGACGGCTTGCAGTTTTTGCCGTGGTCCGAGGCGCGCCGCAAGGCCCTTGGCCCCGGCATTCTTGAAGCCGCAAAAATCAAGGCAGATATTGAAGCTGCCCTGGCAGACTGGCAGCCCCGCGAGGCCAACAAGCTGAGCGACAAACTTGAAGACGTGCTGGATCAGCTCGAACGGGCATTTGTAGCCTGAGCCCGAAAATCGCATACGACCCTGGAGCATCACCATGCTGAACAAAGTAATGATTATTGGCCGTCTGGGCCGCGACCCCGAGCTGCGCTACACTCAGAGCGGCTCGCCTGTTGCCACCCTGAACGTTGCCACCGACGAATCCTACACCGACCGCGACGGCAACAAGGTGGACCGCACCGAATGGCACAGGGTTTCTGTTTTTCAGCGGCAGGCCGAAAACTGCGCCAACTTTCTGGCCAAGGGCAGCCTGATCTATGTGGAAGGCAGCCTGCAGACCCGCAAATGGCAAGACCAGCAGGGTCAGGACAGGTACACCACCGAAATCAAGGCCCAGCGCGTGCAGTTTCTTGATCGCAAGGGCGACGGCCCGCGCGATGCTGGCGGTGGCCGTGGTTTTGAAGAAGACTATGGCGCGCCTGCCGCTCCTGCTGCTCCCCGTGGCAATGCCCCCCGTGGCGGTCAGGGCGCGCAGGGCGGACGTGGTCAGGGTGGCTATTCCCAGCAGGGCGGCCGCAAGCCCCAGAACATGGATGACGACCTCGGCCCGGCCTTCCCTTCTGAAGCTTCCAATATGGATGACGTGCCGTTCTAGGCAGCTCAGCGCCCAAGGGCGCGGACAGCTTTGAGGCATTTACAGGGCGTGGATTTTCCACGCCCTTTTTTATTATCCTGCAAGGCTGTCGGCAGAGGTTGAGAAAAATTTCCCCTGCCTGTGCAAACCCTGCCCTGGTTTCTCCGCTGTCCCCCGCCAGATGCGGCCCGGAGCGGATCTTAGGGATATGGCGTGTGGGCCTGACACAATTGCCTAGTAAAAGAGTTTGCGAAAAAAAGCGCACTTTCACATGAAGTTTTAGGTTCAGGCACACTTTTCTTGTCAGCCCCCCTTCTCTTTTTGCGCGATTCAGCGTATAGAGGTCGGTGAATTTTCCGCATGGCTAGCCGGACACTGGTTTTTTCGGTAAGTAGTCAGGAAAATTTTTGAGAGGTAGTTGACTTTTTGTTAGATTATTCACAAGATGCGATTTGAACGCTGCTCTTCCGGTTGGCGACGCTGGCCACGGAAGGATGCCCACATAACTAACAAACGGAGGATTTCGCAATGTCCAAACTGGTAGCTCCTCATGGCGGTAAGGGTCTGGTCTGTTGCCTTCTGGAAGGTAAGGCCTTGGATGACGAGAAGAAAAAAGCCGCAGGCCTGAAGCAGATCGAGATTTCTTCCCGCGCCAAGGGCGACCTGATCATGATGGGCATTGGCGGTTTTTCGCCTCTGAGCGGCTTCATGAACAAGGCCAACTGGAAGAGCGTCTGCGAAAAGATGACTCTTGCTGATGGCACCTTCTGGCCCGTTCCCGTTACCCTTGATGTCCCCGCTGCCGACGCCAAGGCCCTGAAGGTCGGCGAAGAAGTGGCCCTGGTTCGCAAAGGCGAAGTCATGGCTACCATGAAGGTCGAAGAAGTCTATGAAATGACCGAAGCCGACAAGAAGTGGGAATGCGAACTGGTCTTCAAGGGCACCGGCCCCGACTCCGAAAAGTTCTGGGAAGTGGCCCCCAACGACCACCCCGGCGTGAAGATGGTTCTGGCCCAGAACGAATTCAACATCGCCGGTACCGTTAAGGTCCTTTCGCAGGGCGAATTCCCCGAAAAGTTCCCCGGCGTGTACATGACTCCTGCTCAGCTGCGTGCCAAGATGGACGAACGCGGCTGGCAGAAGGTTGCTGCTCTTCAGCTGCGCAACCCCATGCACCGCTCGCATGAATACCTGGCCAAGATCGGCGTGGAAGTTTGCGACGGCGTGGTCATCCACTCCCTCGTGGGCTCCCTGAAGCCCGGCGACATCCCCGCCGAAGTGCGCGTGAAGTGCATCGACACCCTGGTTGACAAGTACTTCGTGAAAGACTTCGTCATTCAGGCCGGTTACCCCCTCGACATGCGCTACGCCGGTCCCCGTGAAGCCCTGCTGCACGCCACCTTCCGCCAGAACTACGGCATCAACAACCTGCTGGTTGGCCGCGACCACGCTGGCGTGGGCGACTTCTACGGCATGTTCGAAGCTCAGGAAATCTTCCGCAAGATTCCTGTGCCCGCCGAAGAAGGCAAGCGTCTGCTTTGCGATCCGCTGAACATTGACTGGACCTTCTACTGCAAGAAGTGCGACGGCATGGCCAGCATGCGCACCTGCCCCCACACCAAGGAAGATCGCGTCATCCTGTCCGGCACCAAGCTGCGCAAGATGCTCTCCGAAGGCGCTGAAGTGCCGGATCACTTTGGCCGCGCCGAAGTGCTCGTCATCCTGCGCGAATACTATGCCAGCCTGACCGAAAAAGTCGAAATCAAGATGCAGCGTGCGGCCTCCGGCTCCACCATGTAAGCTTGACCGCATAGACACAACACAAAAGGACGCCCGCAAGGGCGTCCTTTTGTTTGCCTACATCTTGACGGGTCATACCAGCGCCCCACTGCAGAGTGCCCACTGTCCGTGAAGCCGCCCACGATGTTCACGGTTCCAACAGCACATGTTCGCCCTGAGCGGGCGGCCACAGGCCCTCGCTGTCAGGCTTTGCCTGTCAATCCCCTGAATCATGACTGCACCAATGACACTCAGCCTCGCAGCCACCGGCGAGCCCAGGCCATCCAAAGCGCACCGCGCTTTACGAAAAAGCAAAAACAGCCTATAACCTGAAACGAGTTACATGCAATTACGGCTCCGGCCCGGCATGAACGGCACCCTTTGCGATGTCCGCCAAACCGCTCCGCGCCTGAACAGATAGCTTTTTACATCCACAGGTAGTTCATGAAGCGATCGCACCAGATATTTCCCGGAATTCTGAGCCTGGCAGCGCTGGCAGCTGGCTTTTGCATATGGAGCGCCTTTGGCAACGAGGTTAACCTCTGTGTGACTTCGGGCTGTGCGCTGTTTCAGGATACATCCATCGCGGGCATTTCGCTGTGGTGGGCAGGCGGTGTAACCTTTGCCGCCCTTGCCGCCGCCGCCCTGATGGGTGCGGCGCAACTGGGCATGGTTCTGGCCGGGTTTGCCCTGCTGGGCGACATTGCCCTTCTGCTGCTCATGTCTGTTACCGCGCCCTGCGTAAGCTGCCTTATTGTGGCCTGCTTTTTTGCCATGATCTATTGCGGCTTTCGTCAGGTCGCGCACCGCACACGCTCCGGCCTGCCCAATGACAAGCCGGGCCGCTCACTGCTGCTGATCATCTGGGGGCTTCTTTTTATCGTTAACGTTGGCACGGCGTTGCGCACCCAGGCAGACGTGTGGGCCATCACCGAAAACGGCACGGAAGCAACCGTACGCATGTTTTTTTCGCCCTCCTGCCCCAGCTGCCAGGAAGGCATCGCCCTGCTTTCTGGCCGGGTGGATGTGGCCTTTTACCCCCTCGCTGAAAGCGAAATCGACATTTACAAGACCGCCCGTATGCTGCGCCTGATGGACAATGGCGCAAGCGTCGCCGAAGCCCTCGCCAAGGCGCAGGATGTGGCGGCGCCTTCGGCCATGGCGGCTACTGCGCCTGATATGCTGCTGCTGCGCCTGCGCATGCTGCGCAACAAGGCCCACGTTTTCATGGCGGGTTCGCAGACAGTTCCGTTTTTTGAATACCACGGCTTGCCCACCATGCTGAAAAAATCCGCCAGTCAGCAGGCCGGTCACGCAGTTGCGCCCACCGCCCCCGCTTCCTCCGCAACTGGCAGTGCCGATTTGCCGCTTGACCCCCAGGTGGCGGGTCAGTGCGCTGGCGTAACCCCCTGCCAGTAGCCACCGCCCCCAGGGCGGTCTTGTGCAAAAAATGACAAACCTTGCGCTTCAAAAGCGCAAAGGGACTTGACGCCCTTTGCGCTTACTATTTATATGAGAGAGCCTTAAACAAAAGGCCATGGGGAAGGAATGAAAGCAATCGACATCTTTCGCAAACACAAAGGCGAGATGGTGCGTTTATGGACAGACTCTGTATTCGACACCTATCCATTTGAAACCACAGGTTTTCTTCGCACCAAAGACGACCCCTTCGGCAACCCGGTAGCCCACATGACCAAGGAAGCCGCGGGGGCCTTGTATGATGCAGTCACAGGTGAAGCCGTGGAAGTGGCCCAGACTAAAAAGGCCATGGACCGTTTCATCAAGTTGCGGGCGGTGCAAAAATTCTCCCCCAGCCAGAGCATGGCCGTATTCAGCCTCATGAAGCCCATTCTGAGAGAGCACGTCATGCCTGAACTAGTGGCCCAGGGCGACCTGGCTGCCTACCTTGAGACCGAATCGCGCATCGACAGCCTGACTCTTCTGGCGTTTGACATGTATATGGAAAACCGGGAGATTCTGGCTGAGTCGCGCATTACGGAAATACGCAACCAGCACGCCCAACTGGCGCGCTGGGCGCAACAACTGGAAGGCGGAAACGTTCCCACCGGGAACGACCGCTGACATTCCGCGTTCATTAGGCCGTCAGGCCTGACCGTGGGCTTTGCAGCATGCGGGCCAGAGATCTCTCAATATCCCGTGGTGGGCTTTTGAGGCAACTTTAGTGGAAGTGAGGTAGGGAATGTTCAATTCATTACTGCTGGTGCTGCTCATAGGAGCCATCGCCTGGGCGGGAGCGGCCGTGGGGCTCGCGGGCCTGTTCGGCGTGGCGTTGCCTTATGTGGCAGTAGTCGTGTTCATCGCCGGTGTTGTCTGGCGCATGGTGTACTGGGCCAAATCGCCCGTGCCCTTCTGCATCCCCACTACGGGTGGGCAGGAGCAGTCGCTTGACTTCATCAAGCAGGCAAAAATCGACTGTCCCAGCACAACTTGGGGTGTTGTGCAGCGCATGTTCCTGGAAGTGTTCTGCTTCCGTTCGCTGTTCCGCAACACGGTGGCGGACGTGCGGGAATTTGACCCCGTAAGCAACGGGCCGCGCACCATTTATTATTCCTCCAAGTGGCTGTGGGTCTTTGCCCTGCTGTTCCACTACTGTTTCCTGCTTGTTTTCATCCGTCACTTCCGCTTTTTCATGGAACCCGTGCCTTCCTGTATCCGTTTCCTTGAAAGCATCGACGGCATCATGCAGGTGGGTTCGCCCCGCTTTTTCTGGACCGGCGGCCTCGTGCTGATCGCGCTGCTGTTCCTGCTGGGACGCCGCATTTTCAACCAGCGCCTGCGCTATCTTTCGCTTGCCAACGATTACTTCCCCCTGTGGCTGATCATCAGCATCGTGGGTTCCGGTATCTGCCTGCGCTATTTCGATAAGACCGAAATCGCCCAGGTCAAGATTTTCGTTATGGGCCTTACGCACTTTGCGCCGGTGTCCACCACGGGCATCAACGCCCTGTTCTTCACGCACCTTACTCTGGTCTGCGTACTGCTGATTTACTTCCCCTTCTCCAAGCTCATGCACATGCCGGGCGTGTTCTTCAGCCCCACGCGTAACATGGCGAACAATTCTCGCCGCGTGCGCCACATCAACCCCTGGAATCCGCCCAAGCAGTACTTCACCTACGCCGAGTACGAGGATACCTACCGCGACGCCATGGCCGAAGCCGGGCTGCCGCTGGAAAAGCAACCCGAAAAGGCCGCCGAGTAAGGAGTTTCCACGATGGCAAAATTACCTACGCCGCAAATGCTTGTGTCCAGCCGCCCGGCCTTCCCTGACCAGGACTGGCTCGACACCAAGCCTGAATTTACACCGGGCAGCTTCTGCTATCCGGCCAAGCAAGAAACCATGGAACTTCTGCATATGCCCAATCCCCACGAATGGGATCCGGCGGCAGAAGACTGGAACATGCCCGAAAACTGGGAACAGATTCTGTGCGACGCCTTTGAAGAGCGCCTTGAAAAGCACCGCTCTCTCAAGCTGTTCATGGACATCTGCGTGCGTTGCGGCGCTTGCGCCGACAAGTGCCACTTCTTCCTTGGCACCAACGATCCCAAGAACATGCCCGTGCTGCGCGCCGAACTGCTGCGCTCGCTCTACCGCCGCGACCACACCATGCTGGGCAAGATTCTCGGCAAGAAAGTGGGCGCCCGCGGCTGGGACAAGGAAGTAGTAAAGGAACTCTTCTACTACGCCTACCAGTGTACCGAATGCCGCCGCTGCTCGCTCTTCTGCCCCTACGGCATCGACACGGCCGAAATCACCGCTATCGTACGCGAACTGCTGCACGAGGTGGGCCTTGGCATCCACTGGATCATGGACCCCGTGAAAAACTGCAGCTTCACCGGCAACCACCTTGGCATCAAGCCCCACTCTTTTGTGGAAATCGTGGAAATGCTGGCCGATGACTGCGAAACCATCACCGGTATCCGTCCCAAAACGCCCTTTAACGAAAAGGGCCACGAAATCCTGTTCATCACGCCCTCTGGTGACGTATTTGCCGACCCCGGCATTTACACCTTCATGGGCTACCTGATGCTCTTCCACGAGCTGGATCTCGACTACACCTTCTCGACCTACGCGTCCGAAGGCGGCAACTTCGGCTCCTTTACCACGTTCAACATGGCAAAGAAACTCAACGCCAAAATGTACGCCGAAGCCGAACGTCTGGGTTCCAAGTGGATTCTGGGCGGCGAATGCGGCCACATGTGGCGCGTGATCAACCAGTACATGGACACCTACAACGGGCCGTCGCCCTCGCACATGACGACGCCTGTTTCGCCCTACACGGGCACGGTATTCCAGAACGCGGCCTCCACCAAGATGGTGCACATCGCCGAGTTCACCGCTGACCTGATCCACCACAACAAGCTGAACCTCGACCCCAGCCGTAACGACCATATCGTCACCACGTTCCACGACTCGTGCAACCCCGCACGCGGCATGGGCTTGCTCGACGAACCCCGCTACGTGCTCAACGCCGTGTGCAACAACTTTGTTGAAATGCCCGAGAACACCATCCGCGAGCAGACCTTCTGCTGCGGCGCCGGTTCCGGTCTGAACACCGAAGAAATCATGGAACTGCGCATGCGTTCCGGCATGCCCCGTGGCAATGCCCTGCGCTACGTGCAGGAAAAATACGGCGTCAACCACATGGCCTGCGTGTGCGCCATTGACCGCGCCACCCTGCCCCCGCTCGCCAACTATTGGGCGCCCGGCGTCAATGTGAGCGGCCTGCATGAACTGGTGGGCAATGCCCTTGTCATGAAGGGCGAAAGCAAGCGCACCATGGACCTGCGCCAGGAAGATCTGCCCAATGTGGTAGAGGATGATGACGCGCCCGAGGCGCAGGGGGAGGGCCAATAAATGTATAACGCTAAAGCCGTAATTCTTGGGATCATCATCTTTGTGGTCCTGTTCACCTCCCCGTTCTGGGTCAGCATGCTGGGCAACCGCTACAGCAGCACCGGCATTGCGCTGCCCAAGAATGAAAAAGAGTGCGTAGAAAATGTGACTTTTATGCGCGACAAGCACATGCAGCTGCTCAACGAGTGGCGTGATGAAGCCCTGCGCAAGGAAAATCGCACCTATGTGGCGTCCAATGGCAAAAAATGGACCATCAGCCTGCAGAACACCTGCATGAAGTGCCATAACGACTACAAGGGTTTCTGCGAAAAGTGCCATGTGGCCAACAGCGTTGATCCTTATTGCTGGACCTGCCACATCATTCCCCAGGGGAGCAAATAATGAACAAGAGCAGAAGAAGCTTTCTGAAAGTGGCGGGGCTTTCCGCCTGTGCCCTGAGCAGCGGAATGGCCGGCCTTGGCGCCTTGTCCGGCGTTGCTCAGGCCCAGATTGCCCCTGGACGGTATGAAAAGGGCGTTAACGCCCTGCACGCCAAGCGCTGGGCCATGGTTATTGACACCCGTCAGTTCACCAGCCCCCGTGACTACGAGCCGCTGATCGAAGCGTGCCACAAGTTCCACAATGTGCCGCACGTTCCGGGCGACCAGAACATCAAGTGGTTCTGGCTCGATTCGTTCGAGCACACCTTCCCCGATGAAATGAACGCCTTCCTCGACAAGCGCCGGGCCGAAGCCAGTTATCCGCTGCTGTGCAACCACTGCACCAACCCGCCCTGCGTGCGCGTGTGCCCCACTCAGGCCACCTACAAGATGGAAGACGGCATTGTTGCCATGGACTACCACCGTTGCATTGGCTGCCGCTTCTGCATGGCGGGTTGTCCTTTTGGTGCTCGTTCGTTCAACTTCAAGGACCCGCGCAAATTCCTTGCCGATCCCGTGCCCAACCCGGCCTTCCCCACGCGCATGATCGGCGTGGTGGAAAAGTGCACCTTCTGCGCCGAGCGCCTGGCTGTTGGCCAGCTGCCCGCCTGCGTTGAAGCCTCTGGCGGCAAGATCCTCTTCGGCGACCTGGAAGATCCCAATTCAACGGTGCGGCAGGCTTTGTCCGCCAACTACAGTATTCGCCGCAAGCCCAACCTGGGCACGCAGCCCGGCGTTTACTACCTCATATAGGGAGGACAGGCCATGGTTGAAAAATTGCTCGAAGGTCCCAAGACCTACTACTTGTGGCTGCTCTTTCTGCTCTGCCTGATCGCAGGCTGCGGCATTGTGTACCTGGACCAGCTCCAGAACGGTCTTTCCGTGACCGGCATGAACCGCGACGTTTCGTGGGGTCTGTATATTTCGCAGTTCACCTACTTCGTCGGTGTTGCCGCCTCGGCCGTTATGCTGGTGCTGCCCACGTACTTCCACCACTACAAAAAATTCAAGCGCATGATCATCTTCGGTGAATTCATGGCCGTTGCGGCCGTGGTCATGTGCGCCCTGTTCATCGTGGTTGACCTTGGTCAGCCCCAACGCATGCTCAACGTCATGCTGCACCCCACTCCCAACTCCGTCATGTTTTACGACATGCTGGTGCTCATTGGGTACCTGGGTCTGAACATCATCATCGGCTGGGTTACCCTTGAAGCCGAACGGCACGAAATTGATCCGCCCAAATGGATCAAGCCCCTCATCTACCTTTCGATTCTGTGGGCTTTCTCCATCCACACGGTTACCGCCTTCCTGTACGCTGGCGTGCCCGGGCGTCACTACTGGCTCACCGCCATCATGGCTGGCCGCTTCCTGGCTTCGGCCTTCTGCTCGGGGCCTGCCATCCTCATGCTGCTGATGCTGCTTATGCGCCGCCTCAGCGGCCTGGATGTGGGCAAGGAAGCCGTGAAGACGCTGACCACCATCATCGTCTACGCCATGTGCGTGAACGTGTTCTTCTTTGTGCTTGAACTGTTCACGGCCTTCTACAGCAACATTCCCGGTCACATGGAACCCATCAGCGTTCTGTTCTTCGGCCACGGCGGTCACCTGCTGTGGGTAAACTACTGGATGTGGGCGGCGGTTATCATGGCCTTCTCGTGCCTGGCCATTCTTATTCCGCCCAAACTGCGCACCCATCCCACGCTCATGCCCATCGCACTTATCATGCTTGTGGCTGCCTCGTGGATCGACAAGGGTCTTGGTTTGCTGGTTGGCGGTTTTACCCCCAACATGTTTGAAACCATCACCCCCTACATGCCCACCGCAAAGGAAATTGCCGTGGCCCTTGGCGTGTACGCCGTGGGCGCCCTGGTGCTCTCCCTCTTGTGGCGCATCGCCCTTGGCGTGAAAAAAGAAGTGAATCACCTCACCGATTAGTCGCCAGGCATAGTAAATCAAACGCCCCTGTGTCACCAAGACGCAGGGGCGTTTTGCTTTTGCGGAACTGCGGGGCCGCCCCATTGCTGCCCTACACAAATGACCAGTCCGTAATGGTATTTCCTCACTCTCAAGCTTGACTCGAAGCCATGCTCGCGGGCATAGTATCAGCCATTCCCCGTTATTAATTTCGCAAGGAGCCATGGATGCATCAAGCGCTCAAAGACGCCATAACCATAAGCAAAACCCTTTTGCGCAATGGCTATGACGCGCATGTTATCAACGCCCCCTTGCAGGAGCACCTGCTGGAAAACGCCAAGCAGCCCACCGTGGACATTGCCTGCGAGCCGGATCTGGATACGCTTATCAAGCTGTTTCCCAAGGCAGTGCCGCTGCAAGACAAGCGCGCACTGGCCACACTGGAAGAAAACGGCTTTACCTTCTGTTTCTACCCTCTTGAAGTTGCCGCTGCGGGTCACCCCGAGCTTTCGCTGCTGCGCATCACGCCTACCATGATGGACAGGATGCCCCATGAGGAGCAGCTCAAGCTGCGCATCACGGGCTTTGGCAGCCCCGAGTCGTCTAACGACGCATACGACGGCTTTGAGGACGTCAAGGGCGGCGCCATCCAGCTGGCTGGCCTGCCGGACGAAACCCTGCGCCACAACTACCTGCTGGCCGTGCGCGCCCTGCGCTTTGCCGCCAATTTTGATCTGCCCATCGAGCCCAACACCTGGCTTGCCATTGTGCGTGCCTCAAGCCGCGTGCTTGATTATGTGCCCGCTACGGATATCATGGACGAATGGCGCAAGGTTGCCGCCGAATCCATGTACCGCTTTGTGCGCCTGCTGTTTGATTCGCACATCCTGCAAGGGCTTATTCCTGAAGTGGCCTCCCTCTCGTGCCTCACCCAGATGCGCAACAAGGACGGCGAGACGGAAAACGTCTTTGAGCACACCCTTGAGTGCATGAAGCACTACCCGGAAGAAGACTTCCACTACGACTGGCTTGGCACCATGGCCATGCTCTTTCACGATGTGGGCAAGCTCTATACCGGCGAGTATTTCGATGGCATCTGGACCTACTACCAGCATCATCGCGTGGGCGCCAAGGTAACGCGCAAGATTCTGCGTCGCCTGCACTTTGCGCAGGAAGACATTGATCTGCTTTGCCATCTGGTGCGCCACCACATGCGCTTCCACTTCATGATGACAGACAGGGGCATACGCCGCTTCAAGGCGCTGGACGATTACCCCCGTCTCATCGCCATGGCCAGGGCGGACCTCAAGGCACGTGACGGCATTCTGACCTCGTTCAACCACAATATGAAGTATCTCGACCGCGCCGAAACGCCCGAGCAGATGCTTGAACCCCTGTTGAACGGCAATGAAATCATGAGCGAAACCAAGCTTTCGCCAGGTCCCCTGGTGGGCATCATCCGCGACGCCCTTTTGCAGGCGCAGATCGCAGGCGAAGTCACCGATGTGGAATCAGCGGTGGTTTTTGTGCGCGATTATGCCCGTAAATCAGTGGGCTAAACGCTCCTGACCTTTGCTGAAACGGTGGGCGTTCCTTTGGGAGCGCCCACTTTCGCTTGAATCTGGCGCAGTGCAGGGCATTAATTTTCTTGCCCCCAAGACGCAAAAATCGTAGGCATCAGCCAGCCCTTTTGGCCCTGCGCCCCAACCCTATTCTTTTTGGCAGACCGTATGACCAATCTTCTCAACCTGACCCTTCCCGAACTTGAAGCCTGGCTCCAGACAGAACTGGGCGAGCCCAAATTCCGCGCCATGCAGATATGGCAGTGGCTTTGGCAGCGCATGGTTCGCGATTTTGAATCCATGACCAATATTTCAAAGGTCTGCCGCGAAAAGCTCATGGCGCAGGCAGCCATTGTCTGGCCGGAAGTGGTGACGGTGGAGAAAAGTCAGGACGACACCACAAAGTTTTTGCTGCGGCTCGAAGACGGAGCTCTTGTGGAGACCGTGCTCATTCCTTCTGATTCGCGCGAGGGCGTGCGTCGCTGGACTCAATGCGTGTCGTCACAGGTGGGCTGCGCCATGGGTTGCACTTTTTGCTCCACCGGACAGATGGGCTTTGAGCGCAATATGACCATGGGTGAAATTCTGGGGCAGGTGCTGGTGGCCCGTGCGCATCTGGGCGATGACAGGCCGGAATGGCCCATGCTGCGCAATATCGTGTTCATGGGCATGGGCGAGCCCCTGCTCAACATGCGTGAGCTAATGCGCTCGCTGGAAGGCCTGAACAACGCCAAGGGGCTCAATTTCTCCCCCCGGCGCATTACGGTATCCACCTGCGGCATAGAAAAAGGCCTGCGCGAGTTGGGCGATAGCGGTCTGGCCTATCTGGCTGTTTCGTTGCACGCACCCACGCAGGAGTTGCGCTCGCGTATCATGCCCAAGGCCGCCCGTTGGTCGCTGGAGGACATGTTTGAAACGCTCAAATCCTACCCGCTCAAGACGCGTGAGCACATTACCTTTGAATACCTGTTGCTGGGTGGGGTCAACGATGGCCTGGAGCAGGCCAAGGAACTGGCGCGGCTGGTAAGCGAGGTGCGCGGCAAGCTGAACCTTATCGTGTACAATCCTGCGGAAGGAGCACCCTACGCCGCGCCCACAGAAGATGACGTGCTGGCTTTTGAACAGTACCTGTGGAAGCGCAAAATCACCGCCATACTGCGTAAAAGCAAGGGGCAGGACATCAAGGCGGCCTGCGGCCAGCTCAAAGCGGCTCGTCTACCAGACTAGCCGGGCGAGCATCTGTACACGCAGCCTGACCTGGCAGCCTGTCGGGCCGGTCCGAAACAAGGGGAGTGCGCGGGAGCAGAGTGCTGGATTATCGTATCCAGAAAGCTAGAAGCTGTCCCTGCTTCGCCGGCGTGGACGGCACGGTCCCGCCGCTTCTTCACGCGGTCTGAGCCAGCCATAGCCCCCCTTCCAGCCGCGGAACATCCTGTAGATAAGCAGGGGCAGCAATGCGAGAGCGCACGTCAGGTGCAGCATTTTTACAACCGCATACACCCCGTCAAAGAGTGAATAGTCGGGCATGTTGTGCACAATGAGCGCCAGCCCCGTAACAGCCAGCCCAATAAGCAAAACAACACGCATCAGGCCGCAACGTGTGAGGCAGTACGTGCTGTGCCCCTGCAAACGCCAGATGGTGAAGGCATAGGTGCCCAGAAACAGCAGGGCAGCCGCCGAGTAATAGTGCCACACTGAGGGCGACCAGTTTGCGCTGTGAACAAGACCGTAACGGCTCATGAGTGGAAGGTGCGCAATACCACTCCACACAGCGTTCAGCATGCTCACAAACCAGAGCAGGCTAAAAAACGATGAAAATAGCGTCGGTTGTCTTTTCACGGCTTGCGCCTCATCTGCTTTTCGCGCCACATGCGCAGGCCTGCAAGCGCTGCGCCAGCGGCGGGGGCCAGCAATACCGCCCGCAACAGACTGTTTTCCTTATCCAGGCTTGCCCCGGCCGGGCGCAGGCTTGGCATGCCAACACCCACCTGCCCTTGCCGCAGCATATTTGCCTCGATATCTCGGAACAGAACGGACGAAACATAAATCGTATTTGTGCCGCCGTTTTCCTTCAGTCCAAAAATATCACCGCCCCGGTGCTCTGCCAGCTCCTTGGCCTGCTTTACGATATCGTGACGCGGACCGGAGCGCATGGCTCCCTGCGGGCAGGCCACAACGCAGGCTGGACTTTGACCTGTGGCCAGCAGACTTCGACAGTGATCGCATTTGAATATCTGTCCGTTACCCACATACCTGGGCGCAAAATTCAGGTACGGGCCCACGCCCGACTGTCGCTGCGGAATACCCCAGGGGCAGGCGCGGTCGCAGGGGCCATCTCCCAAGCAGGTAGAACTGCTGATGTAAACGGCGCCCTCCGGGCTCTGGCGCATTGATCCTGTGGAGCACAGGGTCACACACTGGGGGTTGTTGCAATGCAGGCAACGGCGGGGCAGAAAAACACGCTTTTCAACGCCTTTGACAGTAATGATGCACGACTGGATGAAGAGCCAGTTGTAGGGTGTGAGGCGCGAAATTTCGTCGGTACGGTCAGACCAGTCGCTGCTGCGTACCCATGCGGGATAAGGACGTGGGATAGGATGAACTGGATGGGGAACAGAAGCAAGATTGCGGAAACGACATGCCGCAACGCACGCGCCGCAGCCGTTGCAGAGATCAACATCGATCAGTGTTGCCAGATCATCGCTCTCGGCCCAGCTGCTGGCCCGCCCTGCTGCTGGCAGACCTGTGCCCGCCAGTGTCAGCCCGGCTGTACCAACCATGGCCTTGAGGATCGACCTGCGCTGTAATAAAAGCTTGTTGCCCATTGGATACCTTTGCCTGTCACGGCCCTTACTGTATCCGTATAGGCCTGCCGACACCCTGGCGTCAATGCAGACCACTTTGCATGGTTGCCAGACCAGCACCCCGCACAAAGCACAAATAAGCCGAGTCGGCCCATTCTGCCGCTTTTGACGCTTAGGTCTGGGCTGCTTTTTCAAACGGTGGCGGTGGCCGCCAGCGCCAGAACAGGGCCAGCAGGGGGACAAGACCTGCCAGCTCGGCCACTTCGCGCGGCGCAACCAGCCCGATGCCCCACCACATCCCCACGCTGACCGCACAGGTAAGCAGCATGAGGGCCCACTGGCCCAGATTCATGGGTCGTGCCGCCCACTGAAAATAGCCCACGGTGAGCAATGCCACCCACACCTTGGTGATGGTGAGCGACAGGGCCGCACCCTCAAGTGGCATGGCCGGTATGAGGGTAAAGCAGCAGATAAGGTTGCAGACCAGGCCAGTGAGATAAAAGCCCAGAAGCAAACGGTGCTGGCGCATGCCGATCATGGCGTAGGCCGCCAGATTGTGCAGAAAGGCCGTGGCAAGGCAGGGAGTAAGCAGACGCTGCGCCGTGACCGCGCTTTGATAGTTGGGACCATACACCAGGGGCAGAAAACGGTCGCTTTCCACGCAGATAAGAAAAATGATAGGTAGGGATGCAGCCCAGAGCGACCGGGCGGTCTGACCAGCCAGCTGGCGGAATGCTCCCCTGTCCTGCTGCCACAGCTTGGCCAGCAACGGAAAAATCACCTTGCCCAACAATGCGCTGGAAACCAGAACTGAAAGCCCCTCTACGGTTTCCCAGGCAACGCCGTACCCGCCCACGTCGGCGTTGCCGCCGTACTGCTTGAGAAATATGACGTTGATCTTGTTGTAAAACATGGCGCAGCCAGCCATGCAGGTGAAGATCAGGCCGTGCTTCATGTGCCGCGCCAGATCCTTCATGCCTTCCACGCCCACACCCGCAAGAGGATTGCGCTGCAGGGCCATCAGGGCAAAAACAATGCACAGCAGGGATTCCACGGGCTTGTACAGGGCAATGACAATGGGAGGTGCGCCGAGCACCACGCAGGCAATGCCAAAACCAATGCCAAGCAGTGCGGAAGGCACGCGAATGCGCATCTCCACATCCTGACGGCCACGCGCCTGACACAAGGCAAAAAAAGAGTCGCTGACGCCATCAAGCCCAAGACCGGCCGCAATGCACATGACCACCAGTCGCAGCTCGGGCGTATAATTTTGCCAACCTGTCACCAGCCACGTAACGCCAAGGGCCAGCAGCAGCACTGTCAGCTTGAGCCATGTCACTTCACCCAGCAGGGCTAATGGTCGCCCCTCGCGGCGTGCGAATGTGGAGAGCAAAAAATCGTTGAGCCCCACGTCGGCTACCGTTTTTACAAGGTAGCCAAACGTGAGCGCCAGCACCACCTGCCCAAGAATATCGGGGCTACGGCGCGCCAGAAGAATGGTAAAAGCGGCCCATGCCAGGTCGCGCGTCCATTGCGCACCCAGAATGTACCCCAACCGGCGGGGAATGCTTTTCAGCTTCATGAAGGAGGCTTACCTGCTCCCCTTGAAACGCACTACTGCCTTGAATCCGGGCTTGAGCTCCAGATTTGGATTGGGAACAGTGATCTCAACCGAGTAGTACGAAGGATTGGAGACGCTCATATCGCTGGAAACCCAGGATATCTCATTGACCGTACCAGCGAATTTTCTGTTGTTAAGCGAGGGGATTTCCACCTCAACAGAGTCGCCAGCCTTGATGCCGCTGATTTCAGCCTCATACACGGGAACCTGAATCAACACGGGGTCAAGCCTGCCCACACGGACAGGAGCCATACCCGCGCCAAGCAGCGAACCGGGGTTGAGAGTGCCATCCAGCGAAAGCACATAGCCATCAATGGGCGTGGTCAGGGTAAGCGAAGCTGGCAGACGTTCGCCTTCCTTGATAGTGGTACCGAAATACCCGCTCAGTTCTTCAAGACGGGCAGAAAAATTCTTTTCAGACTTCTGTATGGTCGTCCGCAAAAGATCTATGCGGCGCTGCAGTGAGTGCACATCGTCTTCAAGCCTGCTTGAGGCCTGGGCAGAGCCGAGCCCCGAAGCGGCAAGCTGACGGGCCTTGTTGCGCTGGGCCGCAGTTTCTGCAAGGCGACGCTCAAGGTCGAGCACCTGTCCTTTCAGGTCTTCAGTGCCTGCGCCGGTGGTCACTTCGCGCTGCAACACGCGTTCGGCTTCTTCCTGCAAATGATAGCGCATCAGGGGAGCGCCCTTGTCCACCGCCTGACCGGGCTTGACCAGCACCTCGTCAACCACCGCGTTAAAGGGCACCGGCACTGCTCGGGTAACAGTGGTAACAACCTTACCCGTCAGAATCGTTGCGCCAGCACCGATAGAGCCGCTTTCAGCTGCTACGGCTGCATCCAGGGCCCACAGCAGGCCCCCGGCGATCAGGGCAACGGCAAGGACCGCAGTGGCAACTGCACGGTTTAGCGCAGATGCCACGATAGAATCCTGCTTTTTCTGCATTACAGCACCTCCTTGGCAGGAAGTCCGAGGAACCGCTGGGACAGCGAGTTGGAAAGATCCATCCACTCAAGCATGGCCAGCTTATAATCAAGGTCGGCAGTAATGTAGGCGATGCGGGCCTGAACCATGTCTTCCTGCTTTGTGGCTACATCGGGCAGCTGCACTATGCCTTCATGAAAGGATATCTGCGCTTCCTTGAACTGCATGCTGGCCGTGTCCAGACGGGTTTTGGCAAGCTTGCGTTCCGTTTCGGCAAGCGCCACGCGCTGTTCGCACTGCAACCACTTGTTGGAGTAATCGGTGCGTTTGCGGGCCAGTTCATGGAAAGCCTGAGCCTTGTTCATGCGGGCGGTCTGCACGCCACGGTACCGGCGACCCCAGTCAATGAGCGGGAAATCAAACGTAAGATGAAGGAACGTGTCCTCCTTGCCGTTGACGGGCTGATACTGGCCAGCGGGGGGGCTGTTGTTCACGGCAATGCTCATGGTGGGCATGTACTGTGCCCAGGCAACCATGATGTTGTAATCGCTCAGCTTGACCTGGCCGCGCAGCAAAAGTTCGTCTTCGGTGGCGGGCCAGCGGTCTTCCCAGGTCAGCTTGTGGCCGTCAAAACCAGCAAGTACGGTGTCCGCGCTCTTGGTGTCGACCTCAAGACGCTGCTGGGGTTCAACACCCGCAAGTATCTTGAGCTGGGTACGCTGCATGATTTCCTTCATCTTGGTCTGCTCAAGCTTGAGTTCAAGCTCGCGCTGGTGCTGGATGGCAAGGTTGAGCGACACGCCCTGACGGCCATCGACTGATTCGACCTTCTGCCAGTAGTCCACAAGTTCCTTGCCCAAGGGCAGCAGTTCTTTCTGCGCCTCAACAATTTTCTGCTGGGCCTGAAGCTGCAGATAGGCTTCGCCAATCCTGCCGATGGCCTTGCCCACGGCCTTGCGGTGCGTGGAGATAGCCAGATTGACCATGGCCGTCTGCACCTGATGCTCAAAATAGGTGGCCATGGGGTTGGGGAAGGCCGCATAAAAGCCGACGCGAAAACGGGTCTGGCCGTAGTCGCTCGGGGTGTTGGAATTGTCCATGTTGAACCGCGTCAGATTGTTGGACACGGTAAAGTTCATGTGCGGTTCCGGCAGGTACTTCCACACGGCATCTGTCTGCGCCAGCCGCTTGATTTCGATGTTCACCGCGCTGTTGACCAGGGCGGGGGACTGCTGGATGGTTAGGAACACGCAGTCTTCAAATGAAAAGACCTTTTTGGGATCGTACAGATTGGGTACGGCCGCCTCAAGCTTGGCCTTGTTTTCGACCGGCACACCAGGAGCTTCCTGAAGCCAGTGCTTGGCAGGAAGTTCGGGCGATTTGACCCCGGCTTTTTTGGAACAGGCCCCGGCCAGCAGCGCCGCCGAAATCATCAGCAGCAGAAAAAAACGTGTGGTAAGATTTGCTTGCGCAGTGAGCATCTGGCACCCTTTGCGTAGTTGCGTTGGCCAACGCTGAGCAGATTGTGTGTTTATATCGACGGAGTCAGAGCTGATGCAAGTCCGGCCCGATCGCGTCGGTCAAATTCAAGATGGTGTATGGTCAAAAAAACAGTCCCCTTCTGATCAACCACCTGCGCGTCAAAACGGCGCAGACGCTTGGCAGACCAGGATCGTTTCATAAGCACATGTAACGGGCCGCTTGCCGGGGCTGCGCCAATGCGAATGAAGCCGACGGCATGAAGACGCCACGACTCCACAGCCTCGGCCATGGCGGCAGCATCGTCAAAATGCTTTGAGTATTCAGATGTTATGGCAAGCCGTGCGGCTTGCATTACACCTTCTACCACAAGCATGTCATCAGTATACCCATAATCAAGGCCGGGGGCAATGCGCGACTGTGGCAATCGCAGGTTGGCCGCGTACAGAGTATCTGGCAAAGCGACAAAGCTGTCCACCAGATGCCACTCTGCACCCAGCCCCGCCGCAGTGTAATATCCAGACACATCCACCGTGCCGCCTGCCGCATCGCCAGCAATTGCGACCTGCGCAGCATCAATATCCAGAGGGCGTACTTCACTGCGGTGCGCTGCAAGCCATACCATTCCCTCGCTGACCGGCGTGTACTGGGCCGTATGGCGCCCGTTGGGCGTCAGCCCGCGCACAGAAAGGGCGCTGCGGCACATGCGGGTCATTACTTTTTCCTGTACCAGCCAGGGTTCGGCCTCGGTTGTAACGCGGCATTCGCGTGTCACGCCCGGGGCAAGCTCTGGCGCGTCAAAAAAGCGCAGATCGCAAAAGCCGGAAACCTTCAGCCACGGCAGGCACTGGCGCGCGCCTTCAAGAAGGGCGCTCAGGCTGCGGCACGTCGGCAGCGTGGGAACTGTCGCCCCCAGGGCATTGCCACACTGCGCACCATGAGTGGCCAGCGCCGTATCCGCAAAGCGCGAAAAGTGGCAGCTGCCCTGAAACAGTGTGGCAGTCGGACGGTAAGGCGGCGCAGAGTCGGGAAACACCAGTGAAAACTGATCGGGGCACGAACGGATCAGCTGCGGGGCCTCTGGTTCACTACAGGTCACAGAACCGGCCAGTGAGCCGGGGCGCGCCCATACAACCCGGGAGGCCGTGCCGCACAGAAGCTCGCGGGCAAGCATGTCGCCCCATTCGTCCAGACTGGCCCTCTCCGGACCGTGCAGCATGCGTATGCCACGCACGGCAGGACCGCTGACGCCGAAGGCTTCCAGCACCTGATCAAGCGGCGCGTCAAAAATACAGTTTTCCGCAGACGGTGGCAGCACAGTGACCGTGCTGGCAAAACGCAGGCCGTGGGGCCAGGCCGCATCAAGGGCGACCTGCAGCAGGTTCCCCATGCTGGAGGCGGAGAGAGTGCAACCCTGCGTTTCCGGCGAAGCCGTCATGATACCCGCAGCCACGGGCGGCACAAACAACAGGCCGTCAACGTGGCCGTGCGCTTCTGCAAGGACACTTATGGCATCCCGCAACTGGCTGGCAGCCTGCCCATCTTCAGCCCATTCCGCCGGGTTTACGGCCAGAGAAACAAGTTGCGCGCCAGACCTGATCAGGGTTCTGCACTGTTCAAGCAGGTGTTGCGGCACGGCAAGCACACACCCAAGCGGCGCAATACCGCTCAGCAGGCGCGGCAGAATATATACGTCCAGCACACACAGCGCGAGCACATCGCCCGGCTGCAGGTTCAAACCCGCGGTGCGGGGGTCAAGCGCCAACGGCTCAAGACTGACAGTTGCATCTGCCGGAGGTGGGGCAACCAGCGGCGCATAGCGACGCAGGGGTTCTGCGCACAGGCAGGCCGTGGCGCTGACTTTTTCTGCCGCGACATCTCGTTTGTCGCCAGCGGCAAAAACCCCGCCAGAAAGCACACGGGCAAGATCGCCCACCGTTGAGACCTGCAACAGGTCTTCAAAATTCACGCTGATGCCGAGCGCCTTTTCCACGTCCTGAACAATAAGAGGAAAGCGGCTGGATCGCAGGGCAAGGTCATACCGCAGATCCATCTCTGGGCGCAGGTCCTCCACAGGTCTGCCACAGGCCTGTGCCAGAATCTGCAGCACCGCCGCCAGGCTGTCCGCATATGATGCGGCCGCTTCCGGCGTGGTATTCACTTCCGCCGTCTGCGGGGTTGCCTCGGCCTGAGCCTCAGCAGAATCGCTCACAGGCGCAGACCCCGCCATACCGTTTTGGGGCGCAGCCGGACGAAGACCACAATGGGGCGCGGGCTTGCCCGCCAGCAGACGCGCTTCGCCGCCAGCCGCACGAACTCGGCCTTCCACGCCTTCACGCGTGAGATAGCCGAGCGAGTACAGTCGTGCGCAGGCCTGACGCAGGCCTTCAACCTCGCGGCCTTTGCGGCCAGCCGCAAAGCATACGGCGCGGGGTTCGTTGTCTGCCACCAGGCTGCACAGGGTGTCCTGCGGGCCAAGCTCCAGAAAATTGCGAATACCTTCGCGGTTCCACATGGTGTGCACACATTCTGTCCAGCGCACTGAATTTTCGTCCAGATCGGCGATGTGCGTGCAGGTAGATGCGGGGTCACCGGGGTAGAACTGCGCGTTAATGCAGCTCAGCAAGGGCCGTGTAGGCGCATGCATATCAAGTGCACTCAGGCGGCGTAGCGAAATATCGCGCAGCACACGCATACTGGGGTGGTGAAAGGCCAGGCTCACGTTGAGCACGATGGCAGGAATGCGCCGCTTGCGCAGACTCTTGCGGGCCTCTTGCAGTACCTCGCGCGGGCCACTCAGAATGAACTGGTGGGGCGTGTTGTAATTGGAGACATACAGGGCGGGCCAGGTGGCGCAGGCCTCGCTAATGATATCCATATCGGCGTGCACGGCCATCATGCCCGTCTCACGGGTGGCCCTTGCTTCCATTTCGCCCATGTGCACGGCGCGGGTATCAATGATGTACCACGCCACTTCGGGTTCAATTATGCCCGAAAGACACATCCCGATCATTTCACCAAGGCTATGGCCGCAAAAAAGCGTGGGGTTCAGTCCCAGAGATGCCAGAACGCTCCACTGGGCGTATTCAAACATGAACAGATAGGGAGACTGCCAGCGCGTGAGGCTGATCTTTTCCACATCCGTTTCATCCATGATACCAAGCAAGTCCCAGTCGGCCACTGCGGCAAGGCGGTCCATGGCCGCGCGGGCCACGGGAAAATTGTCGTACAGTTCGCGCCCCATGCCAGGCCACACGGAACCAAGACCGCAGCACATCACCGCCAGCGGGGGCACGCCTTCGCCTCGCACGGGTGCAATCCACAGGCCGCGATCTTCGAGCCGGACAAGATCGTTGCTGTCAGGATTGGCAGGCAGGGCGAGCAGTTCTTGTCGCCATGCGGGATTGACCGCACCAATGCGCCACTGCTGGCCCGCCTGGTGCAAATTGGCATAGCGCGCGCCATCAAGGGCGATTTCGTCCTGATGCATGCCTTGTGCTGGATTTTGGGAGTCCTGACGCATATTTTCGTGCCTGTAAAGGGCCAAAGCCCGGCAACCCGAGCGGGTCGGGGCAGGGCAAAAGGGGCATTGCGACCATTTGGGTAACGGATTATGGTAGTAGATATCTACCTGCTTGTCCAGCCAGCACCCGCCGCACACACCACATATTATAAAAGACAATTACCCCAAACAGGCTGCAAATCAAGAGCTGACGCCGTTTCAATCGTTGCTTGCCATAGTTTCTTGCTTTGGCTATATTAACTCCTTACAATGTTGCGCCTGCCGTTTGCAGCCCCCATTCGGTTTCACCGGTCAGGCTATTTTGGACAAATTTACGAGGATGAGGCATGAAGAACAACCATTCCTGTCAGGCTGGCCAAGAGGCGGCGCAAACTCCCGCCGCCGCCGAAAGCAGCGCTTCCGGATTCAACCGCACGCGTTCCAAGCTCGCCTTTGATCGGCTTGTGGAAATGGGAGCCAAGATGGGGATGGAAAATCCTCTGTTTCTTTGCCACGAACGTGCGGCCAAGGCCACCACGTTTATTGCTGGCAAAGAATATCTCAACTTTTCCACATACGATTATCTGGATATAAACGGGCATCCTGAAATTACCGCTGCCGTTGCCGAAGCCGCCGCCATCTATGGCACGTCGGCTGGCGCCAGCCGCCTTGTGGGTGGTGAGCGTCCGCCGCACCGCGAGCTTGAACAGGCTTTTGCCAAGCTGTATGGCGTGGAAGACTGCATTGCCTATGTGAGTGGGCACGCCACCAACGTCTCCACCCTGGGCTTTCTTTTTGGCCACCGTGACGCCATTTTCCATGACGGCCTAGCCCACAATTCGCTCGTGCAGGGTGCACGCCTTTCCAGTGCCACCCGTTATTCATACGCCCACAACGACTGCGACGCCCTTGAAGAACTGCTCAAGGCCAAGCGCGGCGAGCACAAGCGCGCCGTTATCGTTACCGAAGGCCTGTTCAGCATGGATGGCAACATCCCCGACCTGCCGCGTATCATCGAACTGAAAAAGCGCTATGACTGCATGCTGCTGGTGGACGAAGCCCACTCGCTGGGCGTGCTGGGCGCCACCGGGCGCGGCGCGCATGAATATTTTAATATCGATCCCACCGAAGTGGACATGTGGATGAGCACCCTCTCCAAGTCCATGTGCGGTTGCGGCGGCTTTATTGCCGGTCGCCACGAACTCATCGAGTTCCTCAAATACGGTTCACCGGGCTTTGTGTTCAGCGTGGGCATGCCCCCCATTATTGCCGTGGCCTGCCAGAAGGCCCTGGAAATCATGCTGCGTGAACCCGAACGGGTGCACAAGCTGCAAAGAATTTCCAAGTTTTTTATTGAATACGCCGCCAGCATCGGCCTTGATACGGGCGCGGCCCAAGGCTACGCGGTGGTTCCCGTCATGGTGGGTGACCCCATGGTTGCGGGCTTTTTGTCCAATGCGCTGTTCAAGCGCGGCATCTATGTGATGCCCATTACCTTCCCGGCTGTTAAGGAAGGCACAGACCGCCTGCGTTTCTTCCTCTCCGCCGCCCACAACGAAGACCACATCCGCCAGGCTCTCGACGCCGTGAAGGAAGAAATTCCCAAGGCCTGGGCCATTGTGGACGACTACAAGCGCCAGCACGCCAACGAGGGCGGCGAAGCGTAAATCCATTGCGACCCGTGTGGTGGTCGAACTGTTGCCAGAGCGGGCGTTGAAACGCCCGCTCTGCCGCCCAGCCAGGCGGCGAGATACGGCCTGTTCGCTTTTTCTGGGTAGGCGGTGTGATCGTCTGCCATGCCGGGCCTTTTGGCCCGGCTCTTGTTTGCTCTGGAGAAAACCATGACGCACATTACAGGCGCAGATGCAGATGAAGGCGCATCAAAGCAGATGCCTGAAGATCTGCCGCTTATCGCATACGTTCTGCTTTGGTTTCCCCTTTCCTCCGAAACCTTTATTTTTCGCGAGGTCGTGCAGCTCATGGCGCGCGGCCTGCCCATTCGCGCATACACCATGTATGGCAAAAGCCTGAGTGGCTGCAGCGAAGAAATGCGCAACTTTCCCGGTCCGGTCGAACGCTTTGGAGTTGGTGGCACACTGCGCATCATCAAGGCATTTTTGAGGGCGCTTTCCGGCAACCCGCTCAAGGTCTGGAACCTCATGCGCAAGGGCTTTTTTCGCCGTATGCGCAACATGGAATCACTGGGCGAAAACCTGTGGTGCTTTATGGCGGGCTTTCTGCTTGCCGAGCTCTGCATGCGTGACGGCGTCAAGCTGATCCATTCACCCTGGGCCAACGGACCCGCCACGGCGGCCTGGGTGGCCTCGCGTCTCACTGGCATTCCCTTTGCTTTCACAGGCCGCGCTGGCGACATCTACCCACAAGATGGCCTGCTACACGAAAAATCCGCCGACGCCCTGTTTATCCGCACCAACAACCACGCCAACGTAAACTGGCTGCGCAGTTTCTGCCCTGCAGGGCAGGAAGAAAAAGTGCACGCCATCTATAACAGCCTTACCTTCACGCCCAAGGGTCAGTGCGCCGTCAGCATGCGCCCCCCTTACCGTTTGCTTGCCGTGGGCCGGTTTGCGCGCACCAAGGGATTTCCTGACCTGCTCTCCGCCATGGCCCGCCTCCAGCGCGAGAATGTGCCCGTGAGCCTCACACTTGTGGGCGATGGCCGCTGGCGGCTCAAGCTCAAAAGCATGCGCGACCGTATGGGCTTGCAGAATATTGTGCACATGCCCGGTTTTATCCCGCACGATCAAATATGCGGCTACATGCTGGACCACGACATGCTCATCATGCCAAGCGTTGTGCACAGCAACGGCGACCGTGACGGCATCCCCAACGTGATCATGGAAGCGCTGTCGCACCGCATGCCCGTCATTGCCACCGATGTTTGTGGCATCTCCGAGGTTATCATCAACGGAGAAACAGGCATGCTCACACCCCAGCGCGACCCGCACGCGCTGGCCGATGCCGTGCGCCACATGGTTGAAGACCGCGAGCATGCGAGCCGCATGGCCGAGGCAGGGAGGGCCCGGGTGGAAAAGATGTTTGACCGCGAAAACAACATTTCCGCACTGCTGCGCCTGTATGTTGATGAAAGCCGCCAGTACTGGCGTACCACTGGCGGCAGGGGCGACAGCCAAGCTGCTGGCAGCATCCATACCCCCTTGGGTTCGGGAGCGGCAGGTCACGCATGAGCCCGAGGCAGCCGCTCTACCTGGTCGTTAGCCTGGATGTCGAGGAGGAAGGGCTCTTTGGCGGTCAATATGCCCGCCGGGGATTTTCCACCCGCAACACCTCCAGCCTGAAAGACCTGGTGCCCCTGTGCGGCATGGGAATTCGCCCGACCTTGTTTTGCGCCCACAGCGTCCTGGCCGACCCGGCCTCACGCGATACCTTGATCTGGCTGCGCGATGAGCACAAGGCCGAAATAGGCGCGCATCTGCACCACTGGAACACACCGCCGCTGACGCTGGACGGTACGGACCAAAGCCTGTCCGACACGGCGGCCCGGGTTCCCGCCGTCGATGTGCCAGACGCGCTTTTTTCCGCAAAACTTGCTTCGCTCATGGAAGCGGGCAAGGCCCTTAAAGGCCAGCCCATGACGTCTTTCCGCATGGGCAGGTGGGATCTGCACCGTAATCACTGGCCTCTGCTTGCCGCTGCGGGCATTCTTTGTGACGCCTCGGTGCGCCCCCTGCACTGCGCCGAATCGCCCAGACTTGGGCCAGACCACTTTGACGCCCCCGGCAATCCCTACTGGGTGACCACGGGCCAGAACAGAATTTTTGAAGTTCCGCTTACGGTGACGCCGTTGTTGCCGCAGCTTCCGGGGCTCATACGGTCCTTGCCCGCCTCTCTTGCCGCCCGTGCGCGCGCCAGCCTCAAAACATGGGGGGCGCTGGCCCTGTTGCCCGTCTACCACCCCCTGTGGGCCATGCGCGCTGTCACAAAGCTGTATGCGGCGCGCGGTGGACGCGTACTATCCCTGACCTGGCATTCGTCCGAGATGATGCCTGGTTGCACCCCCCACCTGCCAGATGCCGCAGCGGTAAAGAAGTTTACTGCCAAGGTTGGCCACTGGCTCGACTGGCTGCACCGCAATTACAGCGTGTGCTGCCTGACCATGGACGAGCTGCGTCGTGAGCTGGGTTCCACTGCTCCCACACCCGAGGGCAGAGGCGACTGGACGTATGCCGAAGCAAGCCCTTAAAAAATCAGTTTCAGTAATCAAAAAATATAGTTATTGACCATATCGAACAGAGATGCGGAACAGGGCCAATACCCAGCAACCAGCTGAGAAAGCCTGCCGCCCTTGGAGAAAACCATGCCGGAAACCAGCACCCAGGCCTCCCGTCCCGCTTTCAAAACGGGCTTGCCGCATGTGGCCTATGTTCTGCTGTGGTATCCCTTGTTCACACAGCCCTTTATTTTTCGAGAAGTAGAAGGCCTCAAAGGTCTGCTGCCGCTTTCGGTCTACAGCCTGTATGGCCCCAACCTGCGCCACTGTTCCAACGAAATGCGCGCAGTGGCGGGTGAAACCCATACCTACGGTATGCGCGCGCTGGGGCGTGTGCTTGGCGAATGCTTTCGCCAGATACTGCTGCACCCCCTGCGCACCGGCCGGCTCTTCCGCAAGGCGATCTTTCGCCACTGGCGCAGCTGGGAAACCCTGGGTGAAAACCTGTGGGCCTTCTGCGCTGGCATGTATCTGGGCCGCCTGTTCAAGGATGCTGGCATAGACATGATTTACGCGCCCTGGCCGCGTGGCACGGCCACCGCAGCCTGGGTTGCCTCGCAGATAGCTGGAGTACCCTTTGCCACTGCCGCGCGCGGCGACAACCTCGAACCAGCCGACCCCGATCTTGGCGACAAGCTCACTGCAGCTTTCTTTGTGCGTGCCAACAACGTGGCCGACAAAAAACGCATTGAAGTGTTTGACAGGGGTCAGGCACTGGGCAAGGTTGAGCTTATCTACAACAGCCTTACCCTGCCCCCCCTGCCTGCGAAGAACGATTCCGCAGAGCCCCCGGCCCAGCCCCGGGAGCAGGCTCCCATGGAACGGCCCGTGCGCCTGCTGGCGCTTGGCCGTTTTGACGTCACCAAGGGCTTTGACGTGCTTATCAAGGCCTGCGGCATTCTGCGCGACAAGGGGCTTGATTTCAGACTGACCCTTGCGGGCGGCGGCGGCGCAGTAATGGGTCTTGGCCGCATGGAAGCGGAAATTCTGCGCCTGCGCGAAAACCTGCAGCTGGAAGACCGTGTGCTGCTGCCGGGCATCATCTCGCACAACGAGCTGCCGCGCATACTGGCCGAGCACGACATCTTTGCCGCGCCCTGCGTTGTGCACGAATCTGGCCGCCGCGACGGCATCCCCAACACGGTTATCGAAGCCCTTGCCTACGGTCTGCCCGTGGTAAGCACCACGGTCAACGCCCTGCCGGAAGTAGTTATTGACGGTAAAACCGGCCTTGCGGTGCCCCCCAACAATCCGGAAGCCCTGGCCGAGGCGCTGTTGCGCCTTGCGGACAACGCCCCCCTGGCACAGACCCTGGCCCTCAACGGCAAGCACCTTGCGGCAGACATGTTTGATCCCACCCGCAACAATCAGCGGCTGGCGGATATTTTTATCAAACATTATACGATCTGGAAGCGGTCATGTGCGGCATAGCAGGCATCTGT
Source organism: Desulfovibrio sp. (assembly GCF_009712225.1). Taxonomy (NCBI): domain Bacteria; kingdom Pseudomonadati; phylum Thermodesulfobacteriota; class Desulfovibrionia; order Desulfovibrionales; family Desulfovibrionaceae; genus Desulfovibrio; species Desulfovibrio sp. Next base: position 111,417 of record NZ_WASP01000002.1, read on the forward strand.
CAGATAGACGCCACCCCCCTCACGCCTGAGGCAGGGCAATGGGTCAAGACCATGACCGACCGCATGGCCCATCGTGGTCCCGACGGCGAGGGCCAGTGGAGTCGCGGGCCGGTGTGCCTGGGGCACAGACGGCTTTCCATTATCGACCTTTCCGGCGGCGGGCAGCCCATGCACAGCGCCGATGAGCAACTGACCGTCACCTTCAATGGCGAAATCTACAACTATGCCGAACTCAAGGAACAGCTGACCGCCCTCGGTGGCCGCTTTCAGACCAGTTCCGATACCGAAGTCATTCTTGAGGGCTACCGCATCTGGGGCCCGGACTGCCTTGCGCGCTTTGACGGCATGTTTGCCTTTGCCCTGTGGGACAACCATCAGCGCCGCCTGTTCTGCGCGCGCGACCGCTTTGGCAAAAAACCCTTTTTTTACACCGTACAGCACGGCAGACTCTACTTTGCCTCCGAGCTCACAGGCCTTGAACAGCTCAAACACCTGACCCTGAGCACCGACCCACAGGCCATCATGCGCTATCTGGCCTATGAGTACGTGCCCACGCCCAACAGTATGTACAGCGAGGTGCAAAGCCTGCCCCCAGCCCACATGCTGCTGGTGCAGGAAGGCGGCGTGCGCATTGCCAGATACTGGGATATGCCCGTGCCCGACGAATCAGACCGCCGCAGCGACGAAGAGTTGTGCGAAGAACTGCGCAATCTTCTGGCGCGGGGCGTGCGCCGCCGCATGGTCAGCGACGTGCCGCTGGGCGTCTTTCTTTCCGGCGGCATCGATTCCTCCATCGTGGCCGGGCTTATGGCACGCCAGTCGTCAACACCCATCAAGACATTTTCCATCGGCTTTACCGAGGCCAGTTACGATGAGTCACACTATGCCCGCATAGTGGCCAAGGCCTTTGCCACAGACCACCACGAGCGCGTGCTCTCGGCCGAGGAATGCGCAGATACCCTGCCAGGCATCATCAGCCGTATGGATGTGCCCATGGCCGATGCCTCTGTTGCTCCCACATGGCTGCTTTCGGGCGTTACGCGCGAAAAGGTCACGGTGGCTCTGGGCGGCGACGGCGCCGACGAGCTGTGGGCCGGCTATGAGCATTACATCGGTTTCAAGATTGCCCAGTGGTACAACGCCGCTCCGGCAGCCCTGCGCAAGGGCGTCATTGAACCGCTGGCTGGCATGCTGCCCTCCTCCGCCGGGTATATCAACCCGCGCCTTGCGGTTGCTACCTTTTTGCGTGCTGCCAACGCCCCGGCCTGGCAGCGCGTGCAGACCATGCTTACGGCCTTTACGCCCGACATGCAGGAATCCGTTCTTGATGCGGACTTCAAGGCACAACAGCCCGGTTTTCTCGCACCCGAGGCACTTTTTGCCCCCACCCGCGAGCAGTACGAGCACTGGCAGCCCCAGGGTGCGGCCTCGCCTCTGGCACGGGCCTTCCATGTGTACGCCCGCCAGTTCATGCTCGACGACATTCTGGTCAAGGTTGACCGCTGCTCCATGCTTCACAGCCTTGAGGTTCGTGCACCATTCCTCGACAAGGATGTTGCGGAATTTGCCGCCCGCCTGCCTGTCAGCAAAAAGCTGCATGGCTTCAAGCGCAAGTGGCTGCTCAAAAAAGCCTTTGCCGAGCTGCTGCCAGACGAAATCCTGTACCGCAACAAGCGCGGTTTCCAGATTCCCGTGGCCCAGTGGCTGCGGGGCCGCATGCGTCCGCTCATGGAAGACCTGCTGGGCGAAAGCGCACTGAAGGCCCAGGGCATCTTTAATTACAAGGCGGTGCGCGCCCTGATGGACGAGCACGTCTCTGGCCGGTCCGACCTGCGCAAGCCGCTGTGGACCCTGCTGGTGTTCCAGCTCTGGTGGCGCGCGCGCCATCCCTGATGCCTGTCTTCTTGCCACCACGCCCAGAGTGCTTATAATGTAAGAAGCATGCGGCAATAACCGCCGCAAAATATTGCTTGTGAGGAAAACGCATGACCAGCCAGATCAAGACTGTTCTTCTGCTTGCCCTGCTTTCCGCCATCATAATATTGCTCGGTGGCCTGATGGGTGGCCGCACTGGCGTGATACTCGCCTTTGGCCTTGCCCTGCTCATGAATGTTGGCAGTTACTGGTATTCTGACAAAATTGTGCTCTCCATGTACAACGCGCGCGAACTCGCGCCAGAAGAAGCCCCGTACCTGCATAAAATCGTTGAAGAACTCGCCCACAATGCGGGCATTCCCAAACCCCGCGTGTGCGTAGTGCCCGAAGAGGCCCCCAATGCCTTTGCCACGGGCCGCAACCCCGAAAACGCCGTGGTTGCCGTTACCGAGGGCATAATGCGCCTGCTCTCGCCCGAAGAACTGCGCGGCGTCGTGGCCCACGAAATCGGGCACATCGTCAACCGCGACATTCTCATTCAGACCATTGCGGGCGTCATGGGGTCTGCCATTGTGACCCTTGCCAATATTTTTCAGTTTACGGCCATCTTCGGCGGCAACCGTGACGAAGAAGGCGGTGGAACCAACCCCATTGCAGCCATTGCCATGGCGCTGCTGGCTCCCATGGCTGCAGGCCTTATCCAGATGGCCATATCGCGCTCGCGCGAGTATCTGGCCGACGACACCGGCGCAGAGCTGTGCGGCCAGCCGCTGGCCCTTGCTGGCGCGCTGAACAAGCTGGGCATGGCCAGCGGCCAGATTCCCATGCAGGAAGGCAACCCCAGTACGGAACAGATGTTCATTGTTACACCCATGTTCGCCCACGGCGGCATGGCAAGCCTCTTCAGCACCCATCCGCCCCTGGAAGAACGCATCCAGCGCCTGCGCGCAATGGCTGCTTCCCGGCGCTGAAACCACAGCACATGAGGTCAATAATGTACGCACGCCTTGTTTGCATTGCCCTGCTGGGTCTTGCGCTGTTAGCCTGTACCAAGGCCCAGCCCGCCCAGGAAGCTGCACCCGCCGCCCCTGTCGAGCCCTGCCCCTTTGTGTACACCTACGCACCGGGCAACTACATTGTTGATATCGCCAGCGGCTCGGAAGTGATTCTCGACCCCGGCGTGCAGGAATTTGACCTGTTCTGTTCACCGGGCGATGCCAGGGCCGCGGTAAACGAAGCTGTGCGTCTGGGTGTTTTGACAGAGGGCGACTGGCGTATTTATCGTGTTGAAGGTACCATGGAAGAAATTGGCCAGCGGCAGCGCAACAAGCAACACACGCTCACGCGCATGACCCAGATTGTCGACTGGGTGGCCGAGAACCTCTAGCCACCGTTCTTTTGCATACAAACAAAAAATCCCGGCGTGTTACCGCGCCGGGATTTTTTATTTGCGGCTGGCAAACCTAATCTTTGCGAAAGACCATGGTCATCATGTTACCCCAGAAAGGCGGAGAGAGTCCTTCTGGCTCCTGCCCCTTGTTCCTCGCATCCACGGCCCTGCTAACGGCCTGAATGTCGCACGCGGGGTTTGCGTACGGGGTTTCCTCGTAAAAAAATGTCTGCCCCACTGTGCTGCAGCCCAGTGCCGCAAATTCGCCTGCCAGCGATTGCGGCGTGTAGCCCACACAGTCACAAGGGGTAAGGCTGAAGCGGAATCTTTTGCGGAACACCTGATGGCAAAAAGACTCCATGTTGGGCTGGGCAGTCACATATACAAGCCCGCCCGCAGCCAGCAGCGATACAGCCTTGCTGAAAAAGCGGCGCGGCGCATGCACATACTGCAATACGCCGCGAAATATGATCAGATCAAAACCTGGGGTTATGTCCAGATCAGGAAAAAACCCTTCCTGAACAGGATACTTTTGAGCCGCCTTTAGCGCCGCCTCATGCCCGAATTCCACACCGTGGCACTCGTGCCCAGCGGCAGCAAACATGTCCAGAAAGAGGCCGTCGGCACAGCCAACGTCAAGCACCTTGGCGCCGGGGTTTAAAAACTGCGCAATATACTCGTAGTCCACCACATACATGCGCTGCCGCTGGGCGCATTCTTCCTTTACCGCGCTGTGTTCACGGTTCTGATAATCCTGCCAGTATGCAGACAGGCCAGCCTGATTAAGACGATGGTCGCAATAGTATGCGCCGCAAGCACACTTTTGCGCCATTACACCCTCGCCAGCTTCATAGACAATCTGGCTTTGCTGACCTCCGCACACAGGACAGGAAGCAACTTTTTCCAGATAATGCCGGACAAAAAAAGTATCTTCCATCACTTCCTCCGTTCTAGAACACTAGAACGGCTTTGCGAACCTGTCCAGCATGCGCCCTACCGCGGGGACAACCAGCGCTACGACAGTGTTTTGCACGCGCATATCTGCCCTACAATTTCCATGGGCAGTGGACGACCGCTTCCCGTAAGCCCCTCGAGCGCGTCGGTCAAAAATTTTACGAGGCAATCCGCAAGATCGAGTCTGGCGGTCTCCTCGCCAAAAACAGCTATTTCAGTATCGGGCATAGCTGGCAGAGCCAACGATTCTGGCGCTTCCACAAGCCCTGGCCCCAGAAAGGAACGTCCAAGCACAGAGAGCCCGAGGTTGCCAATAACTGCAGCCTGCAAGCCCATGATACTGTGCACGGTGCACGAGATGCGCCAGGGCAGCTGCGCCGCGCGCAGCACATCCAGCATGATGCGCCGGTACGAGCAGGGCGTTGGCAGTGCTACCAGCGGCAGCGTGCCATTGACGTCTGGCATGAATTCGGGCGAGGCTATCCACACCAGTTTTTCGCGCCATATGACGCGACCTGTCTGCGGCTGGGCATCGCGCTTGGCAATCACAAGATCCAGTTCGCCAGCATTGAGTTTTTCCACCAGCATGGTCGAGAGGCCTGTCATGAGCTCAAGCCGCACCTGCGGATGCGCCTTGCCAAATCGGGAAAGCAGCACCGGCAGCTGCCTCGGTATAAAGTCCTCCGCCACGCCAAGGCGCATGCGCCCCTCAATGGGCGGGGCTGTCATGAGACGCAGAGTTTCGTCGTTGCGTGCAATGATGGCGTAGGCGTGGGCCAGCAGCAGCTCGCCATCAGCGCTCAACACCACGGCACGGCTTGTGCGGTTGAAAAGACTTTTGCCCACAATGCTTTCCAGCCTGCGTATCTGCTGGCTGATGGCCGACTGCGTGCGGGCAAGAACATCACCCGCCGCAGTAAAACTGCCTGTTTCCGCTACGGTGACAAAGGTGCGTAACAGGTCGATTTCTAGATCTGGCTGTTTCATGCCTCATCAATAATAAAATCTACTCAATCCCACAACAACTATTAATTTCACTTTTCAATCCACCATGCCTATAGCTAGGCAAAGGCAAAACGCACGGAGATCACAACGCTGCGTGAGTTTTGCCCGTGAGGCTGCAAGGCAGGGGAGTAAAGATTTCCTGCAAAGCTGCCTCATGCATGGGCGGCACAGCCTGTTGTGTCAGGTATGCCGCCGGGATTCATGGGGGGCGCAGGCAGGCAGGATTTGTCAGGCCCTGCCTGTCTGGCCCTCTACCAGACAAATACAAACCACAGGAGCATACCATGAACGCAGTTATCGCTACTGGCGGCCTCAGCCCGGAATCACCCCAGGCCTTCACAGATCAGGAGCGGCCTGTGCCTGCGCCCGACACGCATGACCTGCTGGTTAAAGTTGCTGCGGCAGGCATGAACCCGGTGGACACCAAGGTGTTTGCAAGACTTGAACAGGGTGTGCAACGCGTTCTTGGCTGGGACGCCGTTGGTGAAGTGGTGGCTGTGGGGCCGCAGGCCGGTCCGTTTACCCCTGGTCAAAGGGTTTTTTATGCGGGGGACCTTACCCGCGATGGCAGCAATGCCGAATTTCAGCTTGTGGACGCCCGTATCGCCGCGCTTGCGCCGTCAAACCTCAGCAACGCCGAGGCTGCTGTAATGCCGCTGACCAGCATAACAGCGTGGGAAGGCGTATTTGACCGCCTCGGCTTTGTTGCCGCCCCCGGTGCAAATCAGGGGAGCAGTCTGCTTGTCATCGGCGGTGCTGGCGGTGTGGGTTCCATGATCATCCAGCTTGCCGCATGGGCAGGCATAACGGTGGCAGCCACGGCAGGCAGGCCCAATTCAGCGCAATGGTGCAAGGAACTGGGAGCATCCGTGGTGATCGGACGCGACAACATCCCCGCCCGCCTGAAGGATGCAGGACTGCCCCAGACAGACGCCATTTTCTGCACCACCCACGCAGCCGATCACTGGGCCGCCATGGCCGAGGTGATCAACCCGCAAGGAAGCGTGTGCCTCATCGACGACCCTTCCGGCCCGCTGGACATAACCCTTTTCAAGCCCAAGTGCGCCCGCATCTGCTGGGAATTCATGTTCACCCGATCCCTGTTCCACACCCATGACATGGCCCGACAGGGGCAGATCCTCGACTCCGTGGCCCGCATGGTTGAAGCGGGCACCTTGCGCACCACGCTGGCCGACACGCTTGCAGGGCTTTCTGCCAATACAGTGCGACAGGCCCACATGCGGCAGTCTTCCGAAACCATGGTGGGCAAGCAGGTTATTGTTTTCTAGCTTCGCGCGGATGACACGGCTCTTCTGACGGGCAGGCGTTTGGGCAACCCTCACCCGCAACGCCAGCACTGCCCATCACGAAAGTTGTACATACGTGGCACGAGCCCGTGCGGTACGTTCCACGCAACGAAGCCCGCATCGCCAGGCAATGCCTGAAACGGTGCGGGCCTCAAATATGGCTGGCCGTGCTCTACGGGCAATGCCTATGAGCGGTAGTCGGAATTGAGGCTCACGTATTCGTGGCCGAGGTCGGACGCCTGAAAGTTATAAAAACCCGTGCCGCCGCCCAGATCAATTTCCACCTGCACGTCCTTGGCCTTGAGCAGTTCGGCCAGTGCGTCTTCCTGGTCTTCATTGACCGGGCATCCCTTGCGGAAGCGCTCGATACCGCACAGCTTCATGCTGACCTTGGTGGGGTCAAACTTTGCACCGCTGTAACCCACGGCGGTCACTATGCGGCCCCAGTTGGCATCTCCGCCGTAGATGGCGGTTTTGACCAGCTGCGAATGGCCTACGCTGCGCGCCACGGTGCGGGCGTCGTTGTCGCTGGCAGCGCCGGTAACGGTAATATGGATGACCTTGCTGGCACCCTCGCCGTCCATGACCAGCATGTGCGACACGGTACCGAGAATATCGGTCAAGGCTTCTTCCAGCAAAGCCAGATCCGCATCACTCTGTGCCACAACGCCAGAAGCACCGTTGGCAAGACCAAGAATGGTATCATTGGTGGAGGTATCGCCATCAACGCTCACGCGGTTGAAGGTTTTTTCGACCGCGCGGCCAAACATGGCCTGCCACGGTTCACGCTCCACCTTGGCATCTGTGAGGGCCACGCAAAGCATGGTGGCCATGTTGGGGCAGATCATGCCCGCACCCTTGGCCATGACCGTGAGGCGCACTGTGCCGCCAGCAAGGGTTACCTCACGCATGGAAAACTTGGGAAAGGCGTCGGTGGTCATGAAGGCGCGCGTAAAGCCCTCGGCATCGCGTGTACCGATATTCTTGACCAGTGAGGGCACAGCCTCGAGCCACAGATCCATCTTGAGGTGCGCACCCACAACGCCTGTGGAAAGGGGCAGGATTTCATCGGCCTCAAGCCCGGTCAGGCCCGCAACCATGGCCTGGGTGGCCCGGCAGTTGGCAAGGCCTTCGTCGCCGGTGCAGGCATTGGCCTGGCCGGAATTGGCCAGCACAGCGCGGGCCGTTCCACGGCTTGCCAGTATTTCCTGACACACCAGCACGGGCGCGGCCTTGAACAGGTTCTGGGTAAACATGCCCGCCAGCACGGCGGTTATGTCTGAAACTATGATGCCAAGGTCATCACGGCCAGCCTTTTTAAAGCATGCCGCCGCTGCACCGGCCCTGAAACCTTTTGGCAGATCGTCCTGCATTACCTACTCCATAACATCGTTGACTGTGCCGCAGCCGCCCCGGCTGTTTCCAGAGCCTGCGCGATATGACCGATACCTGTTCCGTCAGGCAGATCCACTTTGAAAAAGTGAACGTGCTCCCAGTGCAGAATGCACTTTTACCGCACGGTCAACAACTGCAAATTTGCCCCGGATGCAAGACGGGGGAGGAAACTGTAACGCTTCCTCCCCCGCCGTATAAACCTAGTGCGGCTATGCCGCACAGATCAGACTATGTGCGGCTCTTCTGAATTTCTTCAGCAATGGCAGCGGGCACGCGTTCGTAATGGTCGAACTGCATGGTGAAGGTGGCGCGGCCCTGGGTGCGCGAACGCAGGTCGGTGGCGTAGCCAAACATGGCGGAAAGCGGAACCTGAGCGCGAACGCTCTGTGCGCCGCCAGCGCGGGCTTCCATGCTCTGCACGCGACCACGGCGGCCGTTGAGGTCGCCCATGACGTCGCCAAGGTATTCTTCAGGGGTAACCACTTCCACGTCCATGATGGGTTCGAGCAGCACAGGGGTAGCCTTGCGCATGCCGTCCTTGATGGCCATGGAACCGGCCACGTAGAAGGCCTGTTCGGAAGAGTCGACTTCGTGGTACGAACCGAAGATCAGGTTGACCTTCACGTCCACAACGGGGAAGCCAGCGAGCACACCGGCTTTCAGGGCGTCGTTGATACCCTTGTCAACAGCGGGGATGTATTCCTTGGGAATAACGCCGCCGGTGATGGAGTTGACGAACTGGTAGCCGTTGCCGGGGTTGGGTTCAACCTCGATCACAACGTGACCGTACTGACCGCGACCACCAGACTGCTTGGCGTACTTGAGGTCCGACTTGGCAGGCTTGGAGATGGTTTCGCGGTAGGCAACCTGGGGCTTGCCCACGTTGGCGTTCACGTTGAATTCGCGGGTGAGGCGGTCAACGATGATTTCCAGGTGCAGTTCGCCCATACCGGCGATCAGGGTCTGGTTGGTTTCATCGTCGCCCTTCACGCGGAAGGACGGATCTTCCTTGGCCAGCTTGTTCAGAGCGGCGGAAAGAGCGTCGCGGTCGGCCTTGGTCTTGGGCTCGATGGCCACTTCGATAACCGGATCAGGAATGTTCAACGATTCCAGGATCACTTCGCGCTTTTCGTCGCACAAGGTGTCGCCGGTGGAGGCGTTCTTGAGGCCCACGAGAGCAACGATGTCGCCAGCGCCAGCCCATTTCACGTCTTCACGCTTGTTGGCGTGCATCTTCAGGATGCGGCCGATGCGTTCGCGCTTGCCGGTGTTGGCGTTGTACACGGTCATGCCGGATTCGAGGAAGCCGGAATAAATACGGAAGAACGAAAGGTGACCGATGAAGGGGTCGGAGAAGAGCTTGAACACCAGACCGGCAAGGGGTTCCTTGTCGTCGCAGTGGCATTCAACAACTTCATCTTCCTTGCCAGCAATGTGGCCGGGCATGGGTGGGATGTCCACAGGAGAAGGCAGGTAGTCCACCACGGCGTCAAGCAGGGGCTGCACGCCCATGTTGCGGAAAGCCGAACCCAGCAGCACCGGCACGATGTTGCGGGCAATGGTGGCCTTGCGGATGCACGAAATGATTTCTTCCTCGGTGAGGGTTTCGCCACCAAGGTACTTTTCGAGCAGGGCTTCGTCTTCTTCTGCCACGGCTTCAAGCATTTCGTGATGCTTTTCGTCGTACAGATCCTTCATGTCGGCAGGCACGTCTTCAACGGTGAATTCCGCACCCTTGGAGGACTTGTCGAAACGGATGGCCTTGCCAAGCACCAGGTCTACCACGCCTTCAAATTTGTCTTCGCTGCCGATGGGCAACTGCAAGGGCACGGGCTTGGCACCCAGGCGGTCGTGAATCATGTCCACGCAGCGGAAGAAGTTGGCGCCGATGCGGTCCATCTTGTTCACAAAGCAGATACGCGGAACATTGTAGCGGTCAGCCTGACGCCACACGGTTTCAGACTGGGGCTCAACACCGGCAACGGCGTCGAACACGCACACGGCACCGTCGAGCACGCGCAGCGAACGTTCCACTTCGATGGTGAAGTCAACGTGGCCGGGGGTGTCGATGATGTTGATGCGGCAGTCTTTCCAGAAGCAGGTGGTCGCGGCGGAGGTAATGGTGATGCCGCGTTCCTGTTCCTGCTCCATCCAGTCCATGGTGGAGGCGCCGTCGTGCGTTTCACCAATCTTGTGGTTAACGCCGGTATAAAAAAGAATACGTTCGGTAGTGGTAGTTTTGCCTGCGTCAATATGGGCCATAATGCCGATATTACGCTGTTTGTTTACAGCAACGGTGCGGGACACGGTGTTTCCTCCATACTGCGGATGCGGTGTGGTGCAAAGCCGACGCCGCTTCCTTGCGGACGCGGCGTCGGGCTGAATTCAGAATAAAGCGGAAGGCCCTCTTACCAGCGGTAGTGAGCGAAAGCCTTGTTCGCGTCGGCCATGCGGTGCGTGTCTTCACGCTTTTTCACCGCGCCGCCGCGACCGTTGAAAGCATCCAGCAGTTCGGCGGAAAGCTTGGCAGTCATGCCCTTTTCACCGCGCGAACGCGCATAGTTGATAAGCCAGCGAATCGACAGGGAAACCTGACGTTCGGGGCGCACTTCCATGGGCACCTGGTAGGTGGCACCGCCAACGCGGCGGGCCTTAACTTCCATGTGGGGCTTCACGTTGTCCAGGGCCTTTTCAAAGGCGCGCATGGGTTCTTCGCCCGTCTTTTCTGCCAGGGTCTCAAGGGAGCTGTAGAAAATCTTTTCGGCTGCACCCTTCTTGCCGTCGAACATAAGCCTGTTCACAAACTTGGTGACAAGGCGGCTGGAGTACAACGGATCGGGCAGCACTTCCCTCTTCGGGATAGGACCTTTACGGGGCATGGGGTTTCTCCTTCATGCTTGATTGGCGGCGGCGGCACCAAACCCCGCGGCGACCGGCGCTTCCAAGGAAGCAGCCAGGCGGGCCGCATGGCACACGCCGAATGAAAAAAACTACTTGGGACGCTTGGCGCCGTACTTGGAACGGCTCTTGCGACGGTCGGCCACGCCGGACGTATCAAGAGTACCGCGCACGATGTGGTAACGGACACCGGGCAAGTCTTTTACACGACCGCCGCGGATGATCACCACGGAGTGTTCCTGCAGGTTGTGGCCTTCGCCGGGGATGTAGGCCGTAACTTCGATACCGTTGGTCAGGCGCACACGGGCGACCTTACGCAGAGCCGAGTTAGGCTTTTTCGGGGTGGTGGTGTAAACGCGGGTGCAAACGCCACGGCGCTGCGGGCAAGCCTGCAGGGCGGGGGTCTTCTTGCGCTTCACCACGGCCTTCCGCTCGATGCGGATAAGCTGGTTAATCGTGGGCATTATTTCCCTCCATATGGGATATTGCGCTCAAAAAATGAGCTTTTAGAACGACAGGACATAGCGTGTCTGCCAGGGGCTGTCAATAGGCAGCGCCCGCGCAGAGCGCGAACAAAAATTTTGTTCTTACACCAAACCCTGACAAAAAAACAAGCCGTTAGCGCGTGGCTTGTGGCCGCAACCTCTGTTTAGTGGGGCATGGAGCCAGAAAAAAAATTTATGACAAGTACGCCCAGAACTATCAAACCAAGGCCAAGGCAGGCGGCCATGTCGAGCTTTTGCCCAAAAAATACCAGGCCCAGGACCGAGACAAGCACAATGCCAATACCGCTCCAGATGCCGTAAGAAATGCCCATGGGCACGATCTCAAGCACCTTTGAGAGCAGATAAAACGAGATGCCGTAGCCAAGCAGCGAGGCTATGGTGGGCAACATGCGGCTCATGCCGGCCGACTGTTTGAGACAGGCGGTGGCCGCAACCTCTACCAGGATGGCCGCGCCCAGTTGCAGATAGGCCGTAATGGCAGGACTCATACAAACCTCATTTTTGTGCGGGGCCTTGCCACCGCAGCAAGCAAGGCGCGGACGACAGGCAACTGCCCGCCGTCCGCGCCGCATATACAGACCGGAAACCAGTGTGGTTACAGCCGGTTATTCTTCCGTAAGGGCCTCGGCAAAGCGTGCGCGCAGGGCCTGCATCTTTTCCTTGGCGTCCAGCAGCTTTTCGGCACGTTCGCGTTCGCGGGCAACCACATCTGCCGGGGCGCGGCTCACAAAGCTTTCGTTGCTCAGCTTCATGTTCACGCCCACCACGTCTTTTTCAAGCTTGGCGATTTCCTTGTCCAGACGGGCCAGTTCTCCGTTGAGATCAACCGCGCCCTTGAGGGGCACAATAACCTGGCAGCCTTCCACCACCGCCGAGGCAGATGCCTTGGGGGCGTGCACATCGGTGCCGATGGTGAGGTTTTCAAGCCGCGCAAGGGTCGTCATGCACTGGCTGCTGGCCTCGAGCAGCTCGGCCTGGGCCGCATCCATGGGGTGCAGCATGAGGCTGACCTTGTGGCTGGGGCTGATGCCAAGCTCGGCCTTGATGGTACGCACAGCCACAATGATACCCTGAATCAGCTCCATGCGGCCGGCTTCCACCGGGCGATGGCAGGCGGGACGCGCTTCGGGGTACAGCTCGCGGGCGATGTCCGTGGCCTTGGCCCCGGCCGCCACGGGCAGTGCGGCCCAGATTTCGGCGGTCACAAAGGGAATGATGGGGTGCAGGAGCACCAGCAGCTCACGCAGGGCCAGCCACAGCACGTACTGGGCTTCGGCCTTGCGCTTGGGATCTTCAGACTGCATGTCGGGCTTGATGAGCTCAAGATACCAGTCGCAGAATTCGTTCCACAGGAATTTGTAACCCAGCTGGGCCGCATCGTTGAAGCGGTAGTCGGCCAGCGATTTTTCCATGTCCTGCTTGACCACTTCGAGGCGGTGCAGCAGCCACTGGTGGTGCAGGCCGGGCACGGATTCAGGCGCCACAGGAGTCGGGGCTTCTTCCGGCAGGTTCATGAGAGCGAAGCGGGCCGCGTTCCAGAGCTTGTTGACAAAGTGACGGTAGCCCTCGATGCGCTCTTCTGAAAGGCGGATATCGCGCCCCATGGCGGCAAAAGCCGTAAGGGTAAAGCGCAGCGAATCGCAGCCGTACTTGTCGATCATTTCCAGCGGGTCAATGACATTGCCCGTGGACTTGGACATCTTGCGGCCAGAAGCGTCACGCACCAGGGCGTGCAGGTACACGTCCCTGAACGGAACCTCACCCATGAAGTGGATGCCCATCATCATCATGCGGGCCACCCAGAAGAACAGGATGTCAAAACCCGTCACCAGCACCGAAGTGGGGTACCAGCGCCGCAGGTCCTTGGTATCTTCGGGCCAGCCCATGGTCGAGAAAGGCCACAAGGCGGACGAAAACCAGGTGTCCAGCACGTCTTCTTCCTGCTTGAGCACGCCGCCGCACTTGGGGCACACGGCGGGGGCTTCTTCGGCCACCACCATTTCGCCGCAGGTTTCGCAGTTCCAGGCGGGGATACGGTGGCCCCACCAGATCTGACGGCTGATGCACCAGTCGCGGATGTTGTCGAGCCAGTGATAGTAGGTCTTGAGCCAGGTCTCGGGAAAAATCTTGGTCATACCGGGCACGGCATCGCGCGCGGCAGGGGCCATCTTGGTGGCGGCCACAAACCACTGGGTGGAGACGTGCGGTTCCACAACCGTATGGCAGCGGTAGCAGTGGCCCACGGCGTGGTCGAGCTCTTCAATGCCTTCAAGCTGCCCCGCGGCTTCAATGTCGGCCACGATGCGATTGCGGCATTCTTCCTTGGCAAGGCCCTGATACACTCCGGCCTCGGTGGTCATGATGCCGTTTTCGTCAATGGCCTTAAGGAAGACGAGGTCGTGCTTCTTGCCCAGCATCCAGTCGTTATGGTCGTGGCAGGGTGTAACCTTGAGCGCGCCCGTGCCGAATTCGCGGTCAACGTAGGCATCGGCGATAATGGGAATCTCGCGCCCAAGCACGGGAACCACGGCCTTTTTGCCTATAAGGCCCGCGTAACGTTCGTCTTCGGGGTGCACGCAAATGGCGGTGTCACCAGGAATGGTCTCGGGCCGGGTGGTGGCAATGGTGATATGCCCGCTGCCGTCGGCCAGCAGATAACGCACCTTCCACAACTTGCCACGGCTCTGTTCGTGTTCCACTTCATCGTCGGCCAGGGCCGTGTGGCAACGCGAGCACCAGTTGATGATGTAGTCGCCCTTGTAGATCAGGCCATCGTTGTAGAGCCGCACAAAAACCTTGCGCACAGCGGTGGAAAGGCCTTCGTCCATGGTAAAACGCAGGCGCGTCCAGTCTACGGAATCGCCCAGGGCGCGAGCCTGATCGAGAATGCGGTGGCCGTATTCGTCGCGCCATTCCCACACCCGGTCAATAAAGGCTTCGCGGCCAAGATCCTTGCGGCTCTTGCCTTCCTTGGCCAGGGCGCGTTCCACCACGTTCTGGGTGGCAATGCCCGCATGGTCGGTGCCGGGAACCCAAAGCACGTTCTTGCCCTTCTGGCGGGCATGACGGCAAAGCACGTCGATAAGGGTATGGTTGAGCGCGTGCCCTATGTGCAGCGCGCCCGTGACGTTGGGCGGCGGAATGACAATGGAATACGGCTCGCCGGGGGCGTCCGGATCGGGCGTAAAGGTTTTGTCATCCTCCCAGTGCTTGCGCCACCGGGCTTCAACGTCATGGGGCTCATAGCCCTTGGGTAGCGTATCCGCCATCTTGCTTTCTCCATAAAAGGCGGCGATAATGCGACATTATGTTTGCCGCACAGCCAATCTGCATATTATGGGATGCGTCCCACATCTGGGGCCTCATGGCCTGGCGCGCTGTTCGCGCGCTGGGACTGCCCTGCCGCCTGGTTAAGGGACAAGAAATAGCCGAAGGCGCGTATTTAGGCAAGCCGGGGGGCACAACCCCCAAAGGTGGCCAGCATCAAGGCGGCACGGGCGTGTCGCTGCTGCTGGTTCCCGGCGGCAATGCCCGTCTCAAAGCCGCTGCCCTCACCCCGACCGGGCGCGAAGCAGTGCGCCAGTGGGTTGAACGCGGCGGCAACTATCTGGGGTTTTGCGGCGGCGCGGGGCTTGCCCTCACCCACCCCAACCCAGACCACGGGCTCAACATTTGCCCGTGGGCGCGGGCGGCCTACCCGGAACGCCTCTACCATCTCATTTCGGGCCACGTGCGGGCGCACATCACCCCCGGGCACGAATTTTCACCCCAAAGGCTTGACCAGCCGGAAGGCTCGCCCAAGCCAGACCACCTCACGCCGGGCATGACGTCCTCCTGCATTGGTGCCCGCCGTGCGGCCATTCGCCAGCCAGAAGGCGAAGCCCGGAAGTGCGCCTTTCTGCCCTCCCTGCCTGTGTGGTGGCCGGGCCGCTTTGCCCCGCAAGAGGACGACCGCGTGACCGTGCTGGCCTCGTACGGATTTCCCGACAAGGACTTCTGGCTGGCCGACCTTACGCTACAGAGCATTCCTTCCAAAATTTTTTCGCACTGGCGTGACCTGTACGGGGTCAACCTTTCGGCAGATTTTCTTGAGGGGCAGCCCATGGTTGTCAGCGGCCAGTACGGCCAGGGGCGCTATGTGCTGAGCTATTCACACCTTGAGACACCACACAGCCCCGATGCCAATGCCTGGCTGGCCCAGCTTTTGCGCAGCATGACCGGCCTTGAGCCCAGCCGTGCAGACGTACCCCTGTGGCAGCTGCGCCACCCCTGCGCCGCGTGGCCCGAAGGTACGGGCGGCCCCCTGCTGGACGCCCTGCGCCACATGCGCGAGCTGCTTGATCTGGCAGTGGCGCACCACCTCTTTTTTGCCCGCACCCACTGGCTGTGGGGCTGGCGCACCGGCCTGCCCGGCGCATCGTGCAACAACCTGCATGCAGCCCTGTGCACGGCGGCCAGCCTTGAACCCTCGACGGCGGCTCTGGACTACTGGCAGCAGACAGCCCCACGCTTTGCCAAGCTTGAAAGCCTGTTTGCCTCTGGCGCGGAAGATTATTTTCTGGCCTGCCGCCTGGCGGAAACACTCTCGCCCACCATGCCCGATGCCGTGGACAGGCGGGGCCTTGACCACCAGCGCGAATCGCTGTTTGGCCACCCCATGACCGGCGGCGGCATTATGGCCGAGCTGCTGGGCATGCTGGAGGAACTGATCTACCTTTCCCAGACTGCCACGCCCTGCGACCTGGCCTAGGCCTGACCCAGCTATGTTCCGGGCCACCTGCAGCCTGTCGCCCAGACCACTGGACGGCGACAGCGCATATGGGTATGAGGGCTTTTTTACCAACCTCAGCTACTCTGGTTTATATGTACGCATTTGATCTTGGCTGCACCGCCTACCAGCGCGCCTTTGAAATACAGCAAAAGGCGCAGGCCTTTGTGTTGCAGGGCGGCGACGACATCCTGCTGCTGCTCGAGCACCCGCCCACGGTGACCATGGGCAAAAATTCCGGGCAGGAGAACCTGCCCCCCAACCTCGCGGCCATGTGGGGTTCGGCGGTGGATGTGGTGCACAGCACCCGTGGCGGCAACATTACCTGCCATTTCCCCGGCCAGCTGGTGGCCTACCCCATCATCAACCTGAAAAAACGCACCGACGGCGTCAGGGCCTATGTGTATGATGTGGAAGAAACCGCCATCCGCACCGTTCGCCAGTTTGGCATCGAGGCTGCGCGCAATCCGGGTTTTCCCGGGGTATGGGTAGGCAACAGCAAGATAGCCTCGCTGGGCATTGCCGTGCAGCGCCACATTACCCTGCACGGGCTGGCCATGAATGTGGACAGGGATCTCTCGCTGTTCAATATCATCACGCCATGCGGGCTTGATGGCGTAACCGCCACCTCGGTGCAACGCGAGCAGACCGGCACCCCGGCCAGCATGGCCGATGTAAAAAGCTGCTTTCTCGAAGCCTTTTGCGAAGTTTTCGGGCAGGCACTGCCACCCCTGCAGCCGGCAGAGGCCTGCGCAGCCCTGCTTGCGGTGCAGGCGTAGGCTGGCCCCCTGTTCACCAGACCACGGCAATACACCAGAAAAATATACCCCGGCAGCATCTGCCCGCAGGATACCCCGCATGACCCAACCCGATTCCACCGCTCCCCGCAACGAGGAAAACGCCCCTCTGCGCAAGCCCGCCTGGCTGCGCCGCCCTCTGGCCTCTGACAGGCGGTTTTTCACCACCTCTGCCCTGCTGAACGAACAGGGGCTCTCCACAGTCTGTAAAGAAGCCAACTGCCCCAACCGGCAGGAATGCTTTTCTTCCGGCACGGCCACGTTTCTGATTCTGGGCGAAACCTGCACACGCAACTGCCGGTTTTGCAACATCCACCCCGGCCAACCCGGAGCCCCCGACCCTACCGAAGCGCAGCGCGTGGCGCAGGCGGCTGTAACGCTTGGCCTCAGGCATGTTGTCGTCACTTCCGTGACGCGCGACGACCTGGCCGACGGCGGCTCCGCCCAGTTTGCGGCTGTCATCGAGGCCCTGCGCACGGCCCTGCCGCAGAGCACGGTTGAAGTGCTTATTCCCGACTTTCAGGGCAGCGGCGATGCGCTGCGCGCCGTCATGGACGCCAAGCCCCACATCATCAATCACAATGTGGAAACCCACCCGGCCCTCTACGCCCAGGTGCGCCCGCAGGCCGACTACGAGCAGAGCCTCGAGCTCCTGCGCCGCGTCAATGACTGCGGCATGACCGCCAAAAGCGGCCTGATGGTGGGCCTTGGCGAAACCGACGAGCAGGTGCTTGAGGTTATCAAAGACCTGCACGCGGCTGGCTGCTCCATTGTGACCATCGGCCAGTATCTGCCGCCTACAAGCCAGCACCACCGGCTTGACCGCTACGTAACACCCGAACAGTTCGTGGCCTACGCCGCCTACGGCAAATCGCTGGGGCTGAAGCACGTGTTTTCTGGCCCGCTGGTGCGCAGCAGCTACCACGCGGCCAACTTTGCCTGATCCAGGGCTCTGTCCACCACAAATGCAAAGCGGGTTTTGTTCCGGCCAGTGGCTGTGAACAAAACCCGCTTTTTGCGCAGAAAGACGACTCGCGCCTACACCATTCCGAGAGCCTGAAAGCCCCACACAAAGCCCGTGAGGGTGAAAATGCTCAGCCCGTTGGCAACTACCGCAGTAAGCGCGGATTCTTCCGGCACGGTGCTGTAGACCTCGGCTATAACGGTCACCACAAGTGCGGTGGCCGTGGCGCTGATGATAACACTGATCACAAGCCACAAGCCCGACACGCCCAGCGCGGCCAGCATGGCCCAGCACAGCAGGGGGTGCACCAGCAGCTTGCAGAGCACAAACCAGCTCAGCCGCAGCATGGCATGGCCGTGCGCCTGCCGTGTGGCCACCACGAGCTTTTGCCGCAGGTCGAGGCCCAGAGCCAGCAGCATGCAGGGGGCGGCAGTGTAGCCCACAAGGCTCACGGCGCGGTCAATGGGTGCCCACAAGCCAAGGCCAGAGGCTGAAAGCGCGATGCCAGCGAGTGTGGAGAGCAGAATGGGGTTGCCAAGAATAAACACGCGCAGCAGCTTGCCCACAAAGCTTAGGGGGTTGCCGCCGTTCCAGGCCAGTGAACCGGCCAGAGCGTCGAGCCGCGACTGGCCGATGATCATCACAACGTTGGGTGTAAGGGTACACAGACCCGCAATCAGCATGGCCGAGGTATTACCGGGAAACAGGTTGGAAACAATGGGCAGGCCCACAAAGGCCGCGTTGCAGGCAGAACACGAAAGCCCGGCGATCACGCCGGGGCCGACCCCGCGCCTGCAAAACACCCTGTCGGCCACATAGCCAAGACAGTACATGATCACCTGCGAACCCAGAATACCGCCCCAAAATGCCCAGTGACCCAGATCCTTGAGGCTTGCGCCCGCCAGCAGATGCAGAATCAGCAGGGGCAGAGCCAGTTTGAGCACGTAAATGCCCAGCACCGGGCCAGCGTTTTCGGGCAATACGTCGCGGCTGCGCAGCAGAACGCCCGCGCCAATGATCAAAAATACCGGCAATACGGCAAACAGCGCTTGAAACATGGATCAACCCTTTTTGCGTCAGCAAATTTGCTCGCCGGTCTATCCGTCGGGCAAGGGAACTATGGCGCGGGTGGTTACGGTTGTCCAGCAAAAACTGTTTGGTCATTCAAACAGTTTTTTAAGTATAAAAATCCATCCTGTTACCAGCATAGCACCTGCGCGCATATTGGTCTACCCAACGGCGAGCCACATGCTGCATCCTCTGCGCAGCCCTGCAAGCCACACGCCCCGACTCAACCTGCCGCAAAACAACAAAAAAGCCCTCCGCCAAAGACGAAGGGCTTTTGCAAACATTCAGCCGTCAAAAACAACCGAAAGATTCTTTCTTACTTCTTGGCCTTGGCAGCCTTGTCGTCCTTGGGGGCTTCCGTCTTGGG